>JACXUN010000240.1 GCA_014763905.1 Campylobacterales bacterium | reverse complement strand
GTGCAGGTGCAGGTGTCGTACTACCTGTATCTTCATCCTCTTCAAAAAGATAATCAATCAGTGCTTGTCCGGTTTTCTCTTCACCATTCACTACAATCTTGACAATCAACTCATCGAGTGAGGAGGTCTCTGCGGTTGCTTTGATCTTTGGTTCAAGCTCGGCATCATCTTCTACCCACCAGTAGTTGTTTTGATCGTCTTGGTAGTAGCAGTATCGACCATCATAAAGTTTTGATTCATCATCAGAAGAGAGTATCGTATTATCCTTATCTGGACAAGTATACTCCCACTCGGTGCCGATATCAGACGGTTTTGGAGCGGTTGCTACATTGTAGAGCTTATTGATATCAATGGTAATGGTTTTATTATCTTCATCTCCCTCATCAGTAAAGGTGAAGGTACCATTATTATCGGAGAGAACGGTATAGAGTTGCGTAGCATAGTTAATAGCTTTTTGAATATCCGCGGTATTGGTTGTTTCAGTTGACTCCGGATCAAACTCTTGTGCTGTTATATGATACGCCTCCAAATCTTTGATAATCCGTAAAGCTTCGGTTAGGTAGGTTTTGGATTGGGTTAAGAGTGTTTGATCATTTGCTACGCCAAATCCTTCACGATTGAGCATTTTATTGCCATAAATATTGACATTGGTGTATTCGTGTGTTCCACCTTTTTTATCGGTATAGGTTCGCTTGATATAATCCTCATCGGTTCCCATATCACGGGCTACACTGTAGCTGAGTTTGGAAGCTATCGTGAGCAGTGAAGCACGTAGCATCGAGAGATTATCGGTAGAGAGGTTCATATCTCTATAGGCAAACCGATAATATTGTGGTACAGTAGCCAAAGCATTACCCAGTTTGTCACTGATGTTTTTGAGATTGGTTGCAATAGCCGTGGATGCCGTTTTGGTATTGGCGACGATATTTTCGGCATCTGTTTCCCGAACCAGTACGATTTTTTCATCTAAAGGCGGTTCCTCTTCAAAAGAGATCTCTTTGATCATTTGTGACATTTGATTTACTACGCCGGTATCATACTTAAAAGTAAGTACATCTTGGAGATACTCTTGATTGGTCAATTCCGAGAGGTCGACGAGAGCTTTTGCGATCTCAATATCTCTGAGATTTCGATCACCCGCTAGTGGATTGTCTAGTTGATCTTGTATCGCATTGATGCTCTCTTGAATCTTTTCTACCGTATAGTTTTGGGCATTCTTTCCTAAGGCTTCAAAGTCGTCGATTATCTTCTCTACGGTGGTACTTGTTACCGGCTTATATTTACTAATCGTCGCTCTGAGGTGAGCAAGAGCCTCCTCTTCATTGACATAGCGGAGTGAAACGGTAGATTTTGCAAGTGGTGCAGATGTTTTCTGTGGTAAACCATTTTCGTCAACGGTACCATTGGTATCATCCGGTTCTGTTTCAGCGTCTGCTGCGTTGAGTTTCTCTTGAACCTGAGTTACCAGTGCTTCAATATCTATGTCATAGACACTATAGTATTGGCTTACATTGAGATCTTCTAATGCTTGGACAATCTCATCAGTAATGGTGATCCCGTTGGTGGCATTACCGTCACTATCCATAGATTGTAAGAAAGATGCCAGTTTTGAATTGTATTCCGGTACGGTAATGATCGCATTTGGAATCAAATATTTTGGATATACGGTATCCAAATATAATCCGGCAACACTAAAATGAAGCTGTTTTCCCAAAAGGAAACTAAATTTACCCGTCTCATCAGTTGTCCCGGTCAACAGATAGGTACAATTCTGGTCATGATTGTAACCATCACCGGTACACTCATCGACAACATAATAATGAATCCCTGAGACATTTTCATCCAGATAGTGACCTGTGTATTGGCTATTTACTGTTACTGGATCAGGCGGAGGGGTTGGTCTATCTTCAACCGTTTCCAGAATTTCACCACAGCCTATAATAGATAGTGCAGCAGTAGCAGCGACTAATAGATGATTGATTTTTTTTACTTTAAACATAGTTAAGCTCTCCTTTCTTACCAGTTATACTGAATCGATACCATATAAGCATCTTCATCATAGTTTGCGATATTTTTAACGGTTTTATATCCTAATGCGTAGTTAAAGAGTTCACCGTAGTAGGTGGTACGCAGGTTATAGTAGGTGATTTTGTCTTTATCGTATGATTTATCGGCACCAACCTCTTGGGTTTGTAATATATCAAGATTGACATACCAGTTCTGCTTTATAGCATACTCTGCTCCTAAACCATAGTTGAAACTGCTTTGGAAGCCTAAGTCATTGATGGCATCCACAATAAAGTCAACTGTATCCGGTACATTACCATTGATTTTTTTCTTAATGGTTTGTACACCTAATGGAAGGCTAAATGAGAGATCATCATTGATATAGTACGAT
>JACXUN010000239.1 GCA_014763905.1 Campylobacterales bacterium | reverse complement strand
AGCCCTTCTACCCGCATTGGTTCCTCCGATTCGATTCCGTGATGATCGATAATCTGTTCAAACATCATCTCAAATCCACCGCAGATACCGAGAATCTTCTGGGTGCGTTGTCGGAGTCGCTCAAAGAGTCCGGTCTCTTTGAGCCATGCTAGATCGCTGATCACCTGCTTGGAACCGGGGAGAATGATCAGATCATAGGAATCGAGTATCTGATTACCTTGGATAAACTCTAGTGCCACTGTTTCATCGGCGATCAACGGTTCGAGATCATTATAGTTGCTCATGGTCGGATAGGCGATAACTCCAACCCGTTTGGCATTGGATTGAACCGTCTGTTGATAATGGATTAAGCTTTGAGAGTCTTCAAACCCTAGATTGAAGGGAAGATAAGGGAGTACACCTAAAACAGGAATACCAAACTCCTGTTCGATAATCTCGACACCTTTATCAAAGAGTCGTATATCCCCTCGAAACTTATTGATAATCACCCCAATTACGTTAGCTTGGAGCTTGGTCGGCAGTAGATTATAGACTCCCCATATCGAAGCAAATACCCCGCCTTTTTCGATATCGGCGACCAGTATGATTTTTGTCTCAAACGTTTCGGCGATATAGAGATTGGAGAGGTCTTTATCCATGAGATTCAGTTCGACCGGGCTTCCGGCTCCTTCGGCAATGACACAATCATAGAGAGTTGTGAGTATCCAAAACGCTTGCTTAACCGCTGGTTTGAGTCGATCGATATGGCTGAAATAGGTGTGAACATCCTGCTCCGCAACCGCTTTGCCGTTGATAATGAGGGTAGCTCGATCTTTTTTCCCCGATTTGAGGAGAATGGGATTGAGTAGATAGGAGGCGGGTACACCGAGAGCTTCGGCTTGAAAATATTGAGCTACGGCGATCTCACTGCCGTCTTCGCAGGCGACGGCATTATTGGAGACATTTTGAGCTTTGAACGGGGCGACGCGGTAGCCCAGATCACACAAGATTTTACCGATAACAAAGGTCAAAGTGGACTTTCCGGCATCCGAACCGGTGCCAAAGATGGAGATATGGTTCAAATCGTACCTTTTCCGTTTTATTTTAAAGTAGTCTAAATAATAACACTATATAATCCCATTCTATATAGTTTTTGGTTATATTAAGGTTAAAAATGGACGTTAAAGATTACGAGATTAAAGCCCTCAAAAAGCAGATATTTATTAGCAATTTAAAGGCTTGGATCATTGGTATTATACTCTTAGCCGAGATTGCATTTATCGGTATGTATTTTAGTAAAATGGGATTGTTTGGTGAAGTGAGTGTTTCTCCTTATAAAGTAGCGGTGGTTCGGTACAATCAAGAGGTGACCGAAGAGTTTACGGCTAAAGTGATGGAGAAGATGGATGAGGTGAAAGAGGATAAGAGCTATCAATCCGTTCTCTTTATCATGGGTTCACCGGGCGGATCACCGACAGCCAGTGAAGAGCTTTCGGAGTATCTCAAAGCGTATCAAAAGGATATGAACGTCACCATGTATGTCGACTCTATTGCTGCCAGCGGCGGATACTATATCGCTTCAGCCGTTAGACCGCTCATTGCCAATAAAAATGCCATCGTAGGATCGATCGGCGTGATCCTGCCACATTATAATATCGGAGAACTAGCCAAAAAAGTAGGAGTAGAAGAGGATTATCTCGCTGCCGGTAAGTTCAAAAAACCAATCTCGATGTTGAGTAAGATCGATCAAGAGAATCGTGACTATATCATTAAAAATCTGATCAAACCGACCTACCAGAATTTTATCGATTCGGTAGCTGAAAATCGAGGACTGAAAGCAGAACAGATTAAACCGTTTACCGAGGGCAAAATATTTATTGCCAATATGCCAGAGATTCAAGGTGTCCTAGTTGATGAGGTCTCGTCACTTTATCAAGTCAAAGCGAAGATACGAAAACATATCGGTAAAAAGGATGTTGATTTTGTTGATATCGATATAATGGAAGAGCCGACGTTTTTTCCTGAGGTAAAAGTAGATTTAAGTTTAGAAGAGTTAGCACGAAAAATTAATCTTCAATAAATTCAAAACTTTTTACTTCATAAAAAGACAAGCAAAAAGGGAGAAAATAAAAAATAAACTTCTTCCGCTATAATCCTCACCAAATTTTATAAATCTGAGCATTGATTGAAACTCCCAACCATCGATAAACCAAAACATAAAAAAATCCTCACACTTTCTCTTCCGGCAGCCTTTAATTCTCTGCTGGATATGCTGCAAGTGATTACCGATCTGATTATGGTGGGGACGTTGTCATCGTTGGCGGTAGCGGCGGTGGGGATTGGGATTCAGTCGTTGATGTTTGTGTTTGCTCTGATGACACTTTTTCAGGTTGGGACTAATGCTTTGATCTCTCGTTTTTACG
>JACXUN010000238.1 GCA_014763905.1 Campylobacterales bacterium | reverse complement strand
GAAAAATCGCTCAGTGTCACTCCCACTTGGCTATCATATTGATTGGTAACCAGCAGTTGAACACTTAATTTATCTTGTGCTGTACTGAGCAGACTGGATTTGGTGGTGATAGAGATTGCATTTTTGGCGGCTGTGCTATTGGAGGTTCCGCCGCAGGCACTGAGTAGGAGTGCCAAAATCATGACACTCAGAAGTATAAAATATCGTTTCATCCAGAATCCTTTTAGTAGATGTAGTTCACACCAAATACAAAACCGCCTATGTTGTCGACATTGTCAATCTGTGAAAAGGAGTATCGATATCCGAAGTCAAAATCGACGCTTCGCATGACGTTCCACGCGATACCGGTTTGACCTCCATAGACGAAGCTATCTTCTTTAGCGGTATTGGCACCTTCATACATGAGCCATCCGAGATGTACACCCAGATAGGGTTTGAAGATGATATCATCGGTTTTATAGAGACTAGCCCAGACAAATCGGTCGAACTGTAACATCCCACGGAAGTAGTTCTCTCCGTCTTTGTTGAAATTGTGTCCAGAAAGGGTGGTTCGCCACTCTTCATTTTGGGCACCGATTCTAAAACCGAATTCCACCCCTTTAACTTGGGTACTTTTACCGATAATATTGGTCGCTTGAACCTCCCCGTATCCGGCTTCAATTCCTAAAAAACGCTCAGAACTAAACGAGTCGTCTGTTTCGGCACAAAGTAGGCTGGAGAGGGCAAAGGTTGTTAGTAAAAGTCTATTAATCATTTTGCAGTCCTTTTAAAAACTTATTTTTTATAAAAATAATGTTAATTTTGTATAAATATTACAACGATTCGATTTATATTTAACTTAAATTAGTTTTAAAATAAAATTTTAGATTAAAATTTAAATTATTTCATAATATAATAAATTAGAAGATGTTGAGTAGGGTTAATTCAAGTTTGCCTATAATAACAAATAAATTTCAAGGCTCACCATGCACTCAACCTTCAGCTCCTTAGATTGGATCATCTTCTGTTCCTATTTTATCATTCTGATTCTTACCTCGGTTCTGCTGAGTCAAAGCAAAGTCCAAACCTCACGAGACTATTTTACCGGAGGCAATACCCTGCCTATGTTTGCGGTTGCCCTTTCGGTTTTGGCGACTTCACAATCGGCAGCTACCTATTTGGGAGCTCCCGAGTACTCTTATGACAAAGATTTGACTTTCTTAGGCTTTTACGGTTCGGCACTATTGGCGGTTATCTTTGTGGCGAAGGTTTTGGTGCCGCGGTTTTATGCGATTCGTGCCATTACCGTTTATGAGTATCTGGAACATCGTTACGGCGAAAGCTCTAAACGTTATGCCGGGGTGATGTTTCTGATTGGGCGGCTTTTTGCCAGCGGGGCGAGGCTCTATATCGGAGCATTGGCGATCTCGATGATTCTCTTTTCTGATATAGCCGCATCCCATCTTGCCGTTTCGATTGCCGTATTGGTTTTGGGGGCGTTGGCGTATACCTATTTTGGCGGGGTCAAATCGGTTATCTTATCGGATGTGATTCAGGCGGTTACTTATATCGGAGCCGGGATTGCCGTCTTGGTTTATCTCTATACTTCGATGAGCATTGATTTTGCGACGATGATGCAAACCCTTTCTGAGAACAATAAGCTGAATATGATCGATCTATCCTGGAGCGGCGGATACAGTTTGTGGACACTGCTCACCGGGTGGCTACTGTTGAATATCGCGGCGTATGGACTGGATCAAGATATGACCCAGCGGGTGTTAACCTGTAAGAATCAAAAAGAGGGAGCCAAATCACTGATCTACTCTATTCTTTTTACCATCCCGGTGGCGTTTCTTTTTCTCATGATTGGATTGTTGCTGTATCTCTTTTATCAACATCCAGAACTTACTGGTTTACGGCAAGCCTGTATCGATCAGCAGTTTGAGGGGCAGAAGGTAACCATTTTTATGCTCTATGTTCTCAATGAGATGCCGGAGGGACTGCGAGGGCTGGTGACGGTAGGGGCGATTGCCGCCGCTCTCTCTTCGACCAACTCGGTACTCTCTGCTATGGCATCGGTCGCGGTGGAGGATATCTATCGTCCTTGGCTGGCACGCAAAGATCATGAGGAACGACATTATCTCAAAGTCGGGAGGGCTATGGTGCTGATATTTGCGTTATTATTGAGCATGATGGCGATGATCAGTTACTATTGGCAGCAGTATACGCAGCTGCATCTGCTGGAGTTTGCACTGGGTGTGATGTCGTTTGCGTATGCTCCGCTTTTGGGAGTCTACGGAGCGGCTATTTTTACCGATCGAGGCAATCAAATGACAGTGATCTGGGCATTGATTGGCGGTTTTTTGACCGTACTGATGCTGCAACCGTATATTCTGGAACTGCTTTTTCAAAAGGTAGAGATCAACTTCGC
>JACXUN010000237.1 GCA_014763905.1 Campylobacterales bacterium | reverse complement strand
TTCGTAGGACTAGCCGTAGCTAATTCAAGAATTTTATTTTTTGAAGATTGCCTATTTTTAGGCTTCTGTGACTATGATATCCCGTCGAACTCAGGTTAAAATGCTTTTGAGGATATCCCATTAAATACACACCCAAACAGATAGAAAAATACCAGCGTCAAAAATACATCACCCTCTTAGAGAAGATCACCAAAAACCTCTTCAAAATGTTTCGCAGTGAAGAGACAACTCAAGAACAGTTTCTACAAAAATTTGAAGAGTTGAAAAAAAAGCTAGATGAACAGCCGGCTGTGTTGCTCAACTCCGAATATCACGAGCAGATGAAAGCCTATATCGAACGGCTCTACCAAGAGTGCCAAGCCGAATTTGACCTCAATGATATCTGCGAAATCAATATGACCCACCTCAACCGGATTCAGAAGCTGAAAAATAATACCTCTTATAAAAAAGACAAGCATAAGCACAAAGAGCGGTATCAAGATTGGGGTTGAAGCATCAAGAGATCATTGGTTATACTGTTATCTAACAACTTCATAAGGTCCAACAATGAAAAAGTTACCCATAGGCATATCGACATTTCAAAAAATCATTGAGGAAGAGTATCTCTATGTCGATAAAACCGATATTGCACTGGATTTAATCAAACAAGGGGGAGGTTATTACTTCTTATCTCGTCCAAGACGTTTTGGGAAATCACTCTTTTTGGATACGCTGCGAACCATTTTTGAGGGGAAAAAGGAACTCTTTGAGGGATTGTATATTTATGATAAATATAATTTTACCCCACACCCCGTTATCAATATCCATTTCAACAGCGGTGAATTTAAAACCACGGAGGGCTTCAAACAACGGCTCTATGAGATACTCCGTTTCAATCAACGAGAATTAGGGGTTACCTGTGACAATGATCTCTCTATCGGCGGTTGTTTTGAAGAGCTTATCTATCAAGCCTATAAAAAATACAATCAAAAAGTAGTGATCCTCATCGATGAGTACGATAAACCAATCCTCGACAATATCGAAAACACCGATATTGCCCGAGAACGCAGAGAAGAGCTAAAAAACTTCTACAGTGTCATCAAAGGAGCCGATGAGTATCTCAAATTTGTCTTTATTACCGGGGTGAGTAAATTTAGCCGGGTAAGTCTTTTTAGCGGATTGAATAATCTTAATGACATAACAGTAGACAGAAACTATGCAACCATTTGCGGATATACTCAGCATAATATTGAAAATGAATTTAGTGAGCATCTAGCTGGTCAAGACTTTAAAAAGATCGCAGTGTGGTACAACGGTTACAAATGGCTAGGAGAAGGAGTCTATAACCCTTTTGATATCTTACTCTTTATTCAAAAAGGTTTTGAATACCGAAACTATTGGTTTAGTACCGCTACCCCGACCTTTTTACTCAAACTGATCGAAAAAAACCACTACTTTCTGCCCAATCTTGAAACCGTTGTCAAAGATGAAATGATGCTTAATAGTTTTGATGTGGACTATATCGAGCTAGAAACGCTCATGTGGCAGACTGGATATTTGACCATCAGTGATTACAAAATGACGCCAAGAGGGATTAAATATATTCTCTCTATGCCCAATCAAGAGGTCAAAATATCGATTATGAGTTCCATTGCAAACTTTATAAGTAAAGTTCACAATCCTGTACTCTTACAAGATAATATTTATGAAGCATTCAATGAAAAACATTTTGATGAACTCCGAAAACAACTCATTGCACTCTATGCCTCCATCCCCTATCATCTCTTCACCCATAATAAGATGTACGAATATGAGGGATACTATGTCTCGGTTTTCTATGCATATATGAAATCTCTGGGGGTGGTGTTGATCGGGGAAGATGTGACCAATAAAGGTCGCATCGATATAACGCTCAAACTTCCTACAGCGATCTATATTATGGAGTTCAAAACCGACGGGTCAAATGCTTTGCAACAGATCAAAGCAAAAGCTTATCATCAAAAATATATAGGAACGAATCTTCCTATATATCTGGTTGGAATTGAGTTTGATACGGCTGAGCGTAATCTAACGAAATTGGAGTGGGAAGAGGTTAAAACCTAAACCCCACTCCCACTTCTACCGCCGAGAGATCGGAGAACTGCTGAATATGGTTCGCATAGAGGCTCACCTCCGGATGGAATCAGTATTGCACTCCAGCTCCGTAACTGAAGCTGTTCTCGTAACTATTCTCCCCGGTATAATTATCCGCCGTCGCAATCGTTTTACCTCGACTGGCTCCGAGATATCCGTTGAGATAGAGGTTGGTTAGCAGAGGTGTTCCGATTTTGAGATTGACATTATAGACCTGAGTTCGACGGGATATCATAGTCACAGCTTTACGAGGTTTTTTGTAGGCAAAGTCAAATTTTTGCGGGACTAACGAGTTAATTCAAAAAAAATTG
>JACXUN010000236.1 GCA_014763905.1 Campylobacterales bacterium | reverse complement strand
TTCGTAGGACTAGCCGTAGCTAATTCAAGAATTTTATTTTTTGAAGATTGCCTATTTTTAGGCTTCTGTGACTATGATATCCCGTCGAACTCAGGTTTATAGTGTGCAGTATTATAGTGTAAAGGAAATTACAATGTAAAGTTAACCTCTGTTATAATCACGAAAAAATTTTAGGAGTTGTAGTCATGGCAACAATCTCAATGGGAGATATCAAAAAAGGAACTCGACTTGAAATTGATGGGAACCCATTTAAAGTTGTGGATTTCCAACATGTTAAACCGGGAAAGGGTGCTGCCTTTGTTCGTATCAAAATCAAAAACCTAGGAACCGGTAAGGTCATCGAAAAAACCGTACACGCCGGAGATAAATTTGAAACACCGGATTTATCGCAAAAAACCATGCAATATCTTTATGATGACGGTGAACTATTACAATTTATGGACACTGAGACTTATGAGCAGGTCGGATTAACCCATGAGCAGGTCGGTGAAGATACCTTCAGCTTTATGATTGACGGAATGGAAGCCGAAGTCCTTTTCCACAACGGTAAAGCGATCTCCGTAGAAATTCCACAAACCGTAGTACTAGAAATCGTCGATACCCCACCAAATTTCAAAGGGGACTCTCAGGGTGGTAAAAAACCGGCAACTTTAGAGAGCGGTGCGGTAGTACAAGTTCCTTTCTTTATCCTAACCGGAGACAAGATCAAAGTGGATACCGTTGAGGGTAAATACCTCGAAAAGGCGAAATAATTTTCGCTCTTTTCACACCTCGGGAGTTGAGAGATTTCATCCTGTAAACTTCCAACCTATCAAGAGAGACCGACAAAAAACTCCCAAAAACTCACTATCTTTATATCTTCTTTATAAATTTATCCCCGTATGTATTCAACTTTTTCCATACTATAATCCTCAATATAGATGTAATAAAAGCCAACATTTAATCCCGAATCGCCTCGTGATCCAATTCTCCGCTTTTCAATTTCTCCAGATACTCATTGAGATACCGCTTCACATCACCTGATAGTACCAGCAAACCAAAGATATTGGGAATCGCCAATGCCAAGAAAAGAATCGAACTGAAATCCACCATCGTACCGGTATCGACAATCGTTGCGATCACAATAAAGACCAGAAAGATCACTTTAAAAATAATAGAGGATTTGGCTCCGAAGATATACACCCACGCTCTCTCCCCATAGTATGACCAAGAGATCATGGTAGAAAAGGCAAACATAAAAATCGCAAATCCTAAAATCGTCGGGAACCAAGAGACCACCGAACCAAACGCTGCCGAGGTGAGTGCTGCTCCCTGTTTGGCTTCAATGATCGCCTGAAGCTCTGGTGTCCCGCCACTATATACACCAGTTAAAATGACCACCAATGCGGTCATGGTACAGACGATGATCGTATCGACAAACGGTTCATAGAGAGAAACCAAACCTTGTCGAATAGGATACTTCACTTTTGCAGGAGAGTGAGCAATTCCCGCCGATCCTAATCCTGCCTCATTAGAGAAGACCGCACGTTGAAATCCTTGGATCATTGCTCCAAACATTCCCCCCGCTACGGCTGTCGGACTAAATGCCTCTTTGAAAATCAAAACAAAAGCATCGGGAATAACCATCAGGTGCGTTCCCAATACCCAAAGTGCCATTAAGATATAAAAGATAACCATAAACGGAACAATCACCTCTGCAACATGAGCAATCCGAGTAATCCCACCGATAATAACCAATCCCGTAATCGTTGCCAAAATCAATCCAAAGATATACGGATAGTGTTCAAAAAAAGAAACTTGTCCCTGCAAAACAATCAACGACTGTGAGACTTGGAAGGTATTTCCCGCTCCAATCGCTCCCAAAACCATAAAGAGGGCAAACATAAATGCCAATACTTTTCCGGTTTTGTTCCAACCTTTACTTGCTAGCCCTTTAGAGAGATACTCCATCCCTCCTCCCATAATGGTACCGTTGGGCAAAAACTCACGATACTGCTGAGAGAGTGTCACTTCGGTAAATTTGAGGGTCATCCCCAAAAAACCTGCCATAATCATCCAAAAAGCAGCCCCAGGACCGCCCAAAGAGATCGCAATCGAAACCGCAGCAATATTACCGATCCCTACGGTTGCCGAAAGAGCCGTCGTTAGTGACTCAAATGGGGTAATGAGTCCTTTGTCATCTTTGGTAGCGTATTTACCTCGTACGATACGAAGTGAATGCGGCAGCATACGCAAAAGATATCAAAAAAAAGTATTGACTCAACAAAACTATTGATTGATTGAAATAATTCGTTCATCTCACCTCCTCAAATTTAAAAATAAAACCTAATTGTATAGAAATCCCTCTAAGTTTTGCTATAATTTGGGCTTATTAAATAAAAACTCTCATAAAAGGATTAACAATGGCAAGTGTATTACTCCCCTTAGCAGCAGGTTTTGAAGAGGTCGAAGCGGTTTCTCTGATCGATGTACTTCGTCGTGGCGGTGTGGAGGTCATCGTCGCTCATCTGGATGGTGAAGAGGATACCGATCATGTGCTGGGTGCAAACGGTATTACAGTCGTCGCCGATACCTCTATCGCCAATGTGGTAGCAGAAGATTTTGATATGATTTTACTTCCCGGCGGATGGGGCGGCACCTATAACCTCGCCGACAACGCCACCGTCCAATCCCTGCTCCAAACTTTCAAATTCCAAGATAAAGTAGTCGGTGCGATGTGTGCCGCTCCGTATGCACTCAAACAAGCCGATGTACTGGGCAATGACTACACCTGCTATCCGGGAGCTAAAGAGAAGATCGATCACCCGGGATACCGAGAGGATGCGATGGTGGTCACCGACGGCAATATCATGACCTCCCAAGGACCAGGAACCGCTCTCTGTTTTGGATTGGCAATTGTCAAACGATTGGTGGGCGATGAGACCTATCAGGCAGTCAAAGCGGGGATGTTACTCACCTATTGTCAGTAATATCCAATCTAATTTTTACTATTAACCTGAGTTCGACGGAGTATTATAGTCACAGTTTTACGAGGTTTTTCATAGGTAAGGCAGATTTTTGCAGGACTAGCTAAAGCTAATTCAAAA
>JACXUN010000235.1 GCA_014763905.1 Campylobacterales bacterium | reverse complement strand
CGACGGGATATCATAGTCACAGAAGCCTAAAAATAGGTAAGATTTGAAAAATCAAAATTCATAGGACTAGCCGTAGCTAATTCAAGAATTTTATTTTTTGAAGATTGCCTATTTTTAGGCTTCTGTGACTATGATATCCCATCGAACTCAGGTTAATAACAAGGATATTTAATGGTACAAAAACTGATCATCTACCCAGATGAACGCATCAATCACACCTCAACTGATGTTCGTTCATTTAATCAAACGCTTTGGGATGTCATTGAAGATATGCAAGATACTATGAACGAACACCATCTAACGTCATTAGCAGCGATTCAAATTGCTTACCCCTATAATATCATCCTCATGAAAGAGGGAGATACCTATAGAGAATATATTAATCCTCGCATTATCACCAATCATGATAAATTTGACTCTACAGAGACTACACTCTATTATCCTAATACAACCATCACAGTACCTCGTTATGCTAAATTAAAAGTCGTTTATGAGGACCGTAATGGTAAACAGCAATATGAAGATATCGATGATAAAGCCTATGCTGCTACTTTTCAAAGAAAGGTAGACTATACTTTTGGCGGAACGGTATTGGATAAAGTCAGTAAAGAACAAAAAGAGCGTATATTAGATGGCTTAGCTAATGAAGGATATGTACAAAAAGAAGAGATCTGCCCCACCTTTTCAAAAAAAGACTATTTTGTAAGCTTTACAGATAAACTTCTTTTCATTATGGGACTCACACTCTTATCTCCTCTCTTAAATCTCTCTAAAGAGACTTTAAATACAATCTATACTATCGACAAGGTTATTGTACCACTTATTTTTATTCTGATGATTGGTTTCTTTTTTTATGCTCAATATGAAGCCAAGCAATATCGACAATGTAGTTCATGTCAAATTGGAAATAATGTAGGAGTTATTGTGAAACGTGTTTCGTTAGCAGTAATATTAGGTATAGCCAGTCACTTTATTCTCAACTAAAATCTATAGATTTTAAACTGACTGAATGTAGAGGAGGTTAATCTCCCTCCTCTTTTTTATATTATGATTTTTTTACGAATAGCTTATCTCTTCCTAAAAGAAGTACTCCAAGTACTCCTCCAAATATCATCATAATCAATGATCCAAAGCTGTTAAGTACTGGAATGGTACTGGTTTCATAAGGGTCGCAAACTTCTGTACAGTTCGTTACACTTACACCACCTACTACAGTATTACTCTCTACTCTAATTGATGTTCCAGTTGACAACTCATTACCAGACAAATCAAAGACTTTGTAAGAGATTGGTGTTGGATTAATATGTTCCATACCAGGTTCAGCTGTATAGGTGATGGATCCATCACTCTCAACAAGCCAACTTCCTTCTCCAGGAACTACAAGCCTTTTCCCATCTTCAGAAAGTACAGCATTTGGATTCTTTTCCATAAACCCTTCAGGCAGTACAATCTCTACAGAAGAGGCATCGATATCTCCTCCATCATTTGCAAGCACTACAACATTTACAGGCTGGCTTAGATTAGCTATTTTTACATCTTCATTTACTTGAGCCTTATATTTAACCGTAACGGTTGCAATCTCTTGACCACCATCAATGCTGTTTTCCACAGCATACTGAATAGGGGTTGGATTATTTTCATATCCATCTTCTGGTGTGAATGTAATGGTATTATCTTTTCCAATGCTCCATACACCTTGACCTTTAACTACCAAAGAGTCACCAGGGTTCTCTGTCCCTACTATCTGTAAAGTTGCAATCACCAACGTATCAGTATTGTCATTTGCCAACACATCAATGGTTGCACTATCCCCTAGTTCTACACTATAAAGGTAATCATCAGACACTACATCACTTAAATCTTGATAGTCAGGTCGCCCATCTTTATCAGTATCAGGAAGCTTTGATCCATCAAGGATGGTATCAATCGTATCGATCATACCATCATTATTTTCATCATCTCCACCACCTTCAATCACATCTAAGATACCATCATTGTCACTGTCATTGTCTCTATAATCATCAATGCCATCCTTATCAGTATCAACTGGGTTGTTGATTGGTGTTATAATAGTCGGGATGCCATTTTCATCAACGTTTCCATCTGCCATACCATCATTATTAGCATCATTTTTAGGATTACTTCCACTCTCAACTAAATCCGAAATTCCATCGTTATCACTATCGACATCTTGGAAATCTCTTTTTCCATCACCATCGGTATCTGGTACAGGAAGTTCTGTTATTGATAATGCTTCCTCCATATTAGTTAGGTTATCGGCTTGAGCATCATTGGCATCAACCACATCTGCCAGTCCATCTTTATCACTATCAGTGTTATCATCTACACGTCCATCATTGTTCTCATCTACTCCATTGGCTTCAATGATATCTAATATACCATCATTATCGCTATCTAGATCCAATCGATCAACGATTCCATCA
>JACXUN010000234.1 GCA_014763905.1 Campylobacterales bacterium | reverse complement strand
CACTGAGGTCACCCGTTCGGTATCCTTTTGCCAAGGCTTTTTTGATCGCATTATCAATCTTGTCCGCGGCTTCTTCTTCACCCAATGCATACCGAAGCATCATTGAGGCACTTGAAATGGTCGCTAACGGGTTGGCAATCCCTTGTCCGGCGATATCCGGTGCAGAACCGTGAATCGGCTCATAGAGACCGACTCCCTCACCGGTACTCGCACTTGGGAGCAATCCAATCGAACCGCTCAGCATACTTGCCGCATCGGAGAGGATATCACCGAAGATATTTCCGGTCAAGATCACATCAAACTGTTTTGGAGCTCTGATGAGCTGCATTGCCGCATTGTCCACATACATATGGGTGAGTTCGACTTCCGGATACGCTTTGGCAACCTCAATCACCGTCTCTCTCCAGAATTGACTTACTTCGAGTACGTTGGCTTTATCGACGGAACAGACTCGCTTGTCACGTTTCATCGCGATCTCAAAGGCGACTTTGGCGATACGGATCACCTCTTCTCGGGTATAGACCATCGTATTATACGCACGATCTTCCAACAACTCACGCGGCTGACCAAAATAGATACCGCCGGTCAACTCACGGACGACCATAATATCTACGCCTCTGACCACTTCCGGTTTAAGGGTTGACGCATTGACCAACTCATCATAGACGATTGCCGGACGGAGATTAGCGAAAGTTCCCATCTCTTTTCTCAATCCCAGCAGTCCGCTCTCCGGTCGGAGGTGTCGCTCTAGGTTATCCCATTTTGGTCCGCCGATCGCTCCAAAGAGTACGGCATCACACTGTTTGACCCCTTGGATGGTCTCTTGCGGTAACGGTACACCGGTCTCATCGATTGCCGCTCCACCAAGTAACATCTCTGTGTATTCAAGGTTGAAGCCCATAGTAGCGGAAAGTGCATCGAGTACTTTGACTGCTTCATCAACAATCTCCGGACCGATTCCATCCCCTTTGATAATACCGATTTTATAATTTCTACCCATCATTACGCCTTTTCTGCTAACTCTTTTTTGGCGAATTCCATCAATCCACCAGCATCTACCAACTCCTGCATAAACGCCGGAATCGGTACAAACTTATAGGTTTTGGCTTGCGTGATATTGATCACTTCCCCTTTATCCATATCGACACGTACCGTATCGCCTTCGTCGATCTCTTCTGCCTCTTGAAGCTCAAAGATCGGCAATCCCATATTAAACGCATTGCGGTAAAAAATTCGTGCAAATGTCGGAGCAATTATCGCCGCAATCCCGGCCGCTTTCAGTGCGATAGGAGCGTGTTCACGGCTGCTCCCGCATCCAAAGTTTTCCCCGGCGACAATAATGTCACCTTCACGCATCTTCGCTACGAACTCCGGATCGGCATCCTCCATAACATGCTTGGCTAATGCACTCGGATCACTGGTATTAAGATATCGTGCTGCGATAATCAAATCGGTATCGATGTTATCGCCAAATTTCCAAACTTTACCTTGCAAAGTCTATCCTTTGTAAAACGGGTATGCCCATTATTAATCTCGACGCGATTATAGCCAAAATGCCATTAAAAGCCAAACGACTCCATTTTCGCCGTCTGAGACTGAATCTCTCCCTCTTCATAGATACGAAGTTTTTGAGCCTCTACGGCTCTCCCTTCACCATCCAGTTCAAAGATAATGAGCTGAAATATCTTCCGACACTGCTTCGGGATATCAAAATGCCCGCCAATCCCGGTCAAAAAACGCTCCGTCGGAATCTTCTTATCCACTCCGATCACATTATCCCGACAACCGGTGAGACCGACATCAGTCACATAGCAGCACCCATCCAGCACAATCAAGTCATCGGTTCCGACATGGGTATGCGTACCAAAAAGAGCCGAGATATCGTTTCTGAGCAGGTGCATCATGACATACTTCTCACTTGTTGCTTCTGCATGCATATCGACGATAATGTGTTTGATTCCTTCGGATTTTAACTGAGCTACCACCTCCTGCATCTTCAAAAAGGGATTATCGCTCATCGGCATGGTATAGTTTCCCATCACATTGACAATGGCTACCTGCGTATCTGCAACCTCTAGTACCATCCAGCCCCGCCCGGGACTCTTGTCGGGATAGTTGACCGGACGAATCAACGGTTCACCTTGATTAAAGAGTTCAAAGACATCTTTTTTATCCCAAGAGTGATTGCCGCCGGTCATCGCATCGATGCCGTATCCTCTCAACTCTTGGTAGTTTTTTTTCGTAATTCCAAACCCGTGTGAAGCGTTTTCATAATTGGCAATGACCAAATCCAGTCGGTATTTTTCTCGAATCTCTTGTAGATATCTGCCAATCATCTCTCTCCCCGGTTTACCGACAATATCTCCTATAAATGCTAATCTCATCTCACTATTACCTTCAAAAACAAAAACCTAGCTATACATTAGAGTTCTTGCAAAACTCTATTAA
>JACXUN010000233.1 GCA_014763905.1 Campylobacterales bacterium | reverse complement strand
CTTGAATTAGCTACGGCTAGTCCTACGAATTTTGATTTTTCAAATCTTACCTATTTTTAGGCTTCTGTGACTATGATATCCCGTCGAACTCAGGTTAAGTAACATTTATATATGACAATTTGAACCCAGATTATGAGTTTTGATATGCTACAATGTGAAAAAAGTGAGGATAAAGTCATGATATTTGATGATGAAATCAAGTATTGGAGATTGCTGCCGATGACAGCTTGCCGATACAGGCAGAGTTGATCGGTTAGTTGGTCTCTTTTTGCTGCTGGAGATAGGTGTAGATCGCTTTTATCTCCTCAGAGGTAAGGTAATAACGCGGCATAATCTTATGGGTGACCTGCTGATGGTTGGCATTTTTGAGTCGATTCTCTAAACTGGCTTCGAGCTGCTCTAAACTATCGCCGGTGATATCCACTCCCTTTAAAATTTTGGGGTTTTTATCGTTATCGTAATATTTAGCAATTTTTTGACCGCCGCGTCCTTTTTCTCCGTGACATTTGGCACATGAGATACCTCGCGGATTATTATAGAGCATACGACCGTACTCATACTCCAAAAGGAAACTTTCCGCACTCTGGTTGTTTTCATTTATCTTGTGTTCAATTGCTGGTTCCGGTTGCGGCTCAGAGCTTGTATTGATTTCATTGGATAAAAGCAGCATCGGTACCAAGAGTAGTAGTCGTTTCACTAGAAATAACACCTTTCCCATCAATAAAGAATTTTAGATATAATACCAAAAATTTATCGAAAAGTGAAAAGAATGCAACTTATTGATGGAAAATCCCTCTCCCAAAAAGTCCAAGATTACGTTCAATCCGAAGTAGAGATACTTAAAAATGAAAAAAATATTGTTCCCGGTTTAGCTGTGGTGATCGTCGGTGATGATCCAGCAAGCCATGCGTATGTCTCGATGAAAGAGAAGGCGTGTAAAAAGGTCGGCTTCTACTCGATTGCACATAAAATGCCCTCAACCATTAGCCAAGATGAGATTATCAATATCATTGAAATGATGAATAAAAATCCGCATATTCACGGTATTTTAGTACAGCTTCCGCTTCCCAAACATATCGATAGTGACAAAATTTTAGAGGTGATCGATCCAAAAAAAGATGTGGATGGCTTTCATGCCTACAATGTCGGACGGATGGTCACCAATCTCGACAGCTTTGTCGCTTGTACACCGCTTGGGGTGATGAAGATGTTTGAAGCGTATAACATCGAATTAACAGGCAAAGATGTCGTCGTAGTCGGTGCGAGTAATATCGTCGGTAAACCGATGGCTTCACTCCTACTCAATGCCAATGCAACCGTAACCGTCACCCATATCTATACCAAAGATTTGGCGGCTCATACCAGACGAGCCGATATTGTGATCGTCGGAGTTGGGGTTCCAAATCTCATCAAAGAGGATATGGTCAAAGAGGGAGCGGTGGTGATTGATATCGGTATCAATAGACTAGAAGACGGCTCTTTGGTCGGTGATGTTGATTTCGAGAAGGTCAGTCCAAAATGTTCTTATATTACACCGGTACCGGGAGGGGTTGGACCGATGACCATTGCCATGCTCCTCTCCAATACACTCAAAGCAGCCAAAACATACGGAGAGTCTAAACGATGAAGTTTTTTAATACCATACACCGGTTTTCCAGCAGTTGGACAGGAACCATTATTATTGTCCTTTTCTTGATCTTTTTTGTTGTTCAGTCTTTTGTTATCCCTTCAGGATCGATGAAACGGACATTGCACGAGGGAGATTTCCTTTTTGCCAAAAAGTTTGCTTACGGAACACCGATTCCGACTCTGCCGTGGTTAGAGATACCGTTACTACCTGATTTTAACGGAAATGGACATCTCTTTGAAGGAAGTAAACCGCAGCGTGGTGATATTGTTATCTTCCGATATCCCAAAGAGCGAAAGGTACACTATGTCAAGCGATGTGTTGCGACCGGTGGGGATGAGGTAATCTATGTGGATAAGCATCTCTATATCCATTTTGCTGAAGGGGATGAGTATATCCAAAATAACTATCCGAAGAAGAAGATCAAACCGATGATGGGTAAACTCTGGATAGACAATCCATATAAAGACAAATATCCGGGTATTCAATATGAACCAAAAGACGGAAACCCGCCTATTTTTGATATCTTGCTTCAGCAAGAACATCTGGTGGATATGTCCGGTATCAATGTACAAGAGTTAGGAGCTTCTTACTCGATACATGGAAAGCCGATAAATGCCCTCTATAGAAAGATTCCAAAAGGAGAATACTATATGATGGGAGATAACCGTGACAACTCAAACGATAGCCGTTTCTGGGGTCCGGTCTCTTATCGTGATATCGTAGGTAAACCGTGGGTGATCTATATGTCGATTGACTGGGATACGTATCAAGTACGTTGGAATCGTGTCGGAAGAGTGATTGAAAATCTACAATATGAAGAACCAACGTATTAAG
>JACXUN010000039.1 GCA_014763905.1 Campylobacterales bacterium | reverse complement strand
AAAATTGCTTACCAATTCCATGGTTGTGTCCTTTAACAGCTTATTGTTAAGTTAGTTTATAAGGATATAAAATTTCAAAAATCCCCATAGTATGGACTGTTCCCCGACTACACTTGTGTGATAGGGGTTTGAAACAACATAGTATCTACCATATGTTTAAGAACTTCATCTCCAGCTTCCCCGACTACACTTGTGTGATAGGGGTTATGCTTCGCAAGTGAATAGTTAATAATGAATAGTTGTTTTCTTTTCATTATTCACTATTAACTATTCGTTATTCACTACTTCTCCAAAATCTCACAAAACGAAAAAACATAACGTCTAACTCTGATATAATGCCAAACAAAAAGAGTTCTCTATGCCCAAAAAATCAACACTTTATCTTCTCTTTAATCATACGCTTACCCCTGATCAAAAAAGCGATGCGTATACAAATTTAGCGATTGATACCATCCAAAGTTTTCCACCTAAGCTACTCAACTTTTGGGGTGATATACCCACTGATTTAGAAAATCTCTCCGACTATCTTCAACCTTTCAAGTCATACATTGTTTCCCATCTTAAAAAAGGCGACTACCTTTTTGTTCAAACCTGTTGGAGGATGATATCGAAATATTGTTAGCGGGGGATTTGGCAAAAATTTAGGGTCAAGAGAGGAAGAAATTACTTCCCCTTCAAATACCCAAACGCCGTAGCGATCAAATCGTCATCATCTTTACTCGGCGATTTCAACACTACGCGATCCTTGCCGGCTTCGACAAACTCGATAAAGACATTTTCCCCATAGTTGGAGACTTTAGCAATCTTCTGCTCTTTGGCAAGTACCTTCATCACCATCACGTCAATAAATTGGCGGGAGATGGTGTCGAGTTTACCGAATCGATCGGCGATTTCGTTTTCGATCTCATAAATCTCTCCGGTAGTTTCGCATTGGGAGAGTCGGCGGTAGAGTTCAAGTCGGAGTCTGTCCTCTTCGATAAGCTCTTCGTTGAGATAGGCATCGATGGTGAGTTTGATATCCACTTGGGTCTGCTCTGCTTCCACTTTGCCACTGAGTTCTTTGATGGCATCTTCGAGCATTCGCAGATAGAGCGAATATCCGATCTGTTTGATATGTCCGCTTTGGGCTTCGCCGATAATGTTTCCTCCCCCTCGGATTTCGAGATCATGGAAAGCCAGAACCGCTCCACTCCCCAGTTCAGAGTGCGATTCGAGGGCAAGGAGTCGGCGTTTGGAGTTGTCGGTGAGGCGTTCTTTGTCCTCGACCATAAAGTAGCAGTAACCCTCTTTGCCGCCTCGTCCGACCCGTCCGCGAAGTTGGTGGAGATCGGCGATACCGAATTTGTCCGCTCCGTCGACAATCATAGTGTTGGCATGAGGCATATGGATACCCGATTCGACGATCGAGGTGGAGAGCATCACATCGTACTCCCCCTCTTCAAAGAGCATCATATCTTTTTCAGTTTGAGCGGCAGAGACTTTGGAGTGGAGTACGGCGATACGCAGTTTGGGCATCAGCTCCAAGAGGACTTTTTTCTTCTCTTCGATCTGAGCGATGGAGTTAAAGACATAGAACACCTGTCCGCCACGCCGCAACTCTCGGCTAATCGCCTCTTTGATAATCTTCTCATCGTAACTCTTGACAAAGGTGCGTACCCCTTGACGCTCCATAGGTGGAGTGAGAATCTCCGAAAAGGTTTTGATATGGGAGAGAGCCATATTGAGACTTCGCGGAATCGGGGTTGCCGACATGGAGAGGAGATGCACATTGGCCGAAATCTCTTTGAGTGCCTCTTTTTGTTTGACTCCAAATTTATGTTCTTCATCGATCACTACCAAGGCGAGGTTTTTAAACTTGGCGTGGAGCAGTGCATGGGTTCCGACCACAATATCGATCGTCCCCTCTTCCAATCCTTTGAAGATGGCAGTTTTCTCTTTGGCACTGCTAAAGCGGTCGAGTTTGGCAATGCGTGTCTCATAATTGGCAAAACGAGCTTTAAGACTTTTGAAGTGTTGAGAAGCCAACAGTGTCGTCGGAGCGATCATCATCGCTTGGTAGCCGTTTTTCCATGCGATATACATTCCGTTCATGGCGACTTCGGTTTTCCCAAATCCGACATCGGCACTGAGGAGCCTGTCCATCATCTGACCGCTTGACATATCGTCAATCATTTGGTGGATCGCCTCCTCTTGATCTTCGGTATGGATAAATCCGGCTTTAGCCATAAAGCGTTCATGCGTTTCATCTCTTTTGAGGAGGATGCCTTTGTGCAGGTGACGTTGTGCGGAGAGGTTGATAATCTCCGAAGCAATGGCGAAGAGTTTTTCTCGTACTTTGCCTTTGAGCTTTTTGAAACTCGCTTTGCCCATGCGGTCGAGTATCGGCAGGGTTCCGCTGTCGGCGACATATCGGTCGATCACATTGAGATGCTCCACTGGGATCAGCAGCACATCTTCATTTTGATAATGAATCACCACAAACTCCCGTGTCGCTCCTAATACCACCCGTTTTTCTACCCCTTTAAAGAGTCCTACTCCATGATTCTCATGGACAACGTAATCATTGAGCCGCAGCTCATCGAGAATAATGGAGGCTTTTTTGACCTTTTTGCGTTTGACCGGCTTATTGAGGGAGATGATCACTTCCTCGTCGGAGATGAGATTGACAATCGCATCTTTATAAACGATTGTGAGATTCTCAAACGAATGGAGCTGACTGCCTCGTATAATCGATTCGTTTTTAGCGACAATCGTGATCTTTTTGTGTCGATTGGCTTCGATAATCGCATTGGGATTGATCACTTCGAGTTTGCGATAGCGTTTCGCTTGGGGAATACGCGGGAGGTTAAAGGAGTCACGTGGGATCATTGGGGTATCGAGCGAATAGGTTTCTCTCAGCTCTTCGTCTAAGTTACTAACCCACATCGCCTTAAACCGTTCGAGGTAGTTTTCACCCAACTCCCCCAAACACCAGAAACCTAAACTCTCGATATCTTTGACAAAGGTATCGAAACGGCTGATCTCAACCCGCTGCTTCCATGCCTCGTACTGATCGGCATCTAATGAAAGCTGAGCCGGAAGTATGGTAATGGCTTCGATATCCTCTTTGGCACTTTTTTGAGAATCCACCTCAAAGGTTCGGATACTCTCAATATCTTCATCAAAAAGCGAAAGCCGATACGCCTCTTGACCTCCCAACGGATAGATATCGATAATATCGCCACGGAATGATACTTCGCCTTTTTGGGTGACAATATCGACAAAAGTGTAACCCCAATGATAGAGCTGATCTTTGAGTCCATTCACTTTAACGGTTGAGGCAAATTCCAATTTGAGGGATTGCAGATAAGATTCTTTGGGCAAAGCGAACAGCAAGGTATGCAACGGAGCGATCAAAAGCTTTTTAGCCGCACAGTGATAATAACCGTACAGCGATTCAATTAACGCATAGAGTTCACTTTGAAAGGTACGCAGATCATCACCGTAACCGACACGTAAATCCGGTAAGACAAAAGGAGTATAATCTAAAAGCGTCGCCGTATCGGCGGTTTGAGTCGCTTCTTTGTCATTTTCACAGATAAATAAAAGCGTATTAAAAGAAGCAGTATCTCCCGTTAGGAGATACTCATAGATATTGCTTTGTGTCATTAATTAGGAATTAGTATCCTAGTTTTTTAGGCTCTGAGATATGTACGTCGGTTGCTCCATACCCACTCTCCGGTGCGACACGTCCAGAAACGATCTTGGTCTCACCTTCAAATACGGCATTCGGCTCAATAACAATATTATTTACTTTGACATCACCATATACTTTTCCATAAGGCATAATATCAATCACTTCACCCGTAAAGTTTCCGTGAAACTCACCGGAAACCAATAGCTTTTGCGAGTGAATTTCCCCGCGTACTCGTCCTGTTTTACCGACAACCACTTCACTTCGTGAGATAATATTCCCTTCAAACTCTCCATTGATCAGAATATTTCCCTCACATCGCATCTCACCATGGATCGCTGTCCCCGGAGTGATGATGCTGGCTGCACTGGTTGCAACCGCCGGTTTTTTCTTTTTTTTACCAAAAAACGCCATTTTTCTTCCTTTGCAATGCTTACATGATGGATATTATATCTAATTATTATTTATCTTTAAAACAGAATGGTATCAATATTGTGAAAATAACATTTTTATATTTTTTCTATTAGACTTCTTGCAAGACTATAAGCGAAATGCTCAGACCAAAGGGAGGATTTGCCGTTGAGTCTATAGTTTTGCAAGAAGTCTATTATAGGAAAACGGAGACTTTAGTCCCGAAAAAATGTTAAGTGAGGCTAAAGCCATCGGTTCCTAAAAAAGCCTCAACCACATAAAAAGAGCCGAAAACCAAATAGTTTTCCGACTCCTCTATCCCGTTAAATTCCCGATAAGGAATCCCCAATCTCTCTAATGTTTTGACCAATAACGCCCTCTCCACCGCTCTTATCGTCTCGATCGGAATAATCTCAACCCGTTTAATGTAGGGGGCAAAGATCTCCAAAATTTTTTGGTAATCTTTGTCGGCTAAACTGTTATAAACCAGTACCGGTTTTTCAGCTGTTTCCCACTGTTTCAGGGCTTCTACCAGAGCTGTAGCTGCCAAAAGATTATGCCCGACATCGATGCGTACATGAGGGAGTATCGGATAAAATCGTCCAAACAGTTTGACCAGCTTCAGATCATCAATATCATACTCAAAATCTAAAATCTGAAGTGCCTGCGTCGCTAACAGGGTATTTTCATACAAAAAGCGGCTCCAGCCCAATGATTGGGTTAACGTTTCAATGGCGGCTATTTTTTGGCTGTCGGCTTCGATCAACGAGGCTAACAGATAGAGTTCTGTCCCTTTCTCACTAGCAATCTGACGGGCGATTGCATACACCTCTGGATGAGATTGGAACCCGACGATGGCTCGTTTATCGATAGAGTTGAGTTTGGTCGTGGCGATAGAGCTAATCGTATCCCCCAAAAAATCTTGATGATCCAGACCAATTGGGGTAATCACACTCAGTGCCTTCTCCACCACATTGGTCGCATCAAACTCCCCGCCCAAACCGGCTTCGAGTACGATCACCTCCAGATCCTGCATCGCCACCAGTGCCAAGAGCGTCGTATACTCAAAATAGCTCAATGCCTCACTCATCTCCCGACCGAGAATCGGATACAAAATCGCATGAGCCGACTCCAACATTTCATCACTGCTATCCTCACCGTTGATCCAAATCCGCTCATTGAATTTCATAATATGCGGCGAAGAGAAATGTCCGACACGATACCCCGCATGATACAACAGACTTGCCATAATGCGTCCGGTACTCCCCTTCCCGTTGGTTCCGACCACATGGATAGCAGTAGGCTTTTGGATATGAGGTTTAAGCATCGCATAAGCGTTATGTACCCGCTTATGATCGATCTCTTTGTAATAGAGCGGCTTGTCGGTAATAAACGCTTCAAATGTCGGGCTATTGAGACTCATATTTCAACAGTCCTTTACTGGAGAGGTGGGAGATAAATCGATTAAGAGCCTGTATTGATCCCTTTTCAATCGCTTGAAATCGTAAGGCATTAGAGATCACCGCACTCGGACGAATCGGAAATTCATACCGACCGGTCATAATCCGTTCGCATCGTTTTTCCCCGTTTTGGAACTCAAATTTAAGTCGGATATTGGCTTGATAGTAGACCACAAAGCCGTTTCGATCATACTGTAGCGGGATAAACTGAATCGCATGATAAGAGACTTTGAGCGTACTTTGAGCCTCCTGTTTACTCGAAGCCAAGGTTTTGAGCCGGCTATAGAGTGCCTTATTGAGTGCGTCCTTGGTCAAGACCGAGTTTTCAGGATCGGAGAGCGAGACATCCACCACCGTATAAACCTTATCACCGATTACTTGCGGCACGAATTGGGAGGAGGGTTTATAACCGCAAGCGGTTATCGATAACAATACTACGAATGTAAACAGTGATTTTTTCATGACTCTTTTCCTTTGTTTGTATTGCTATTTTACCCTTATTCCCAATATCTTTCTTCAGAAGCGGACGGTTTTGATTTTATTGGTGCGTTAGAAAACGCACCCTACTTGACTACCAAGTTGACCATTTTATTGGGGACAACGATCTCTTTGACAATCCTCTTCTCTTCTAACCATTTGGCAACCTGCTCTTTTGCCATGGCGATCACCGTGGCTTGATCGGCTCCTGCATCGACCTCGATCTCGGCTCGACGTTTACCGTTGACGGAGACGGCTAGTGTGATGGTGTCTTGGACGAAGACCTCTTCGATCAGTTCAATCTTGCCGGCTAAGTTTTTGGCACCGAAAAGCTCTTGGCTCAACTCCGTACAGATATGTGGCGTAATCGGTTCTAAGAGATGGAGGATAATGTACATCCCTTCACTCCAAACCTGATCGTTCTCCTGCTTGTCAAGGGCATTCATCGCTTCCATACAAGCAGCAATGAGGGTGTTATAAGCGAAAGTCTTCTCATACACATCGGTCGATTTTTTGAGGGCTTCGTAGACTTTGGCTCGTGCCAATTTCTCCTCTTTGCTCAAACCGCTGTGGGTAATGATCGGCAAATCTTCCGTGGTCACTTTACTCTTGCGATCATAGAGACGTTTGAGGAATCGGAACGCTCCTTCAACGGCACTGTCATTCCACTCCAACTCTTTTTGCGGCGGAGCAGCAAAGAGGGTAAAGAGCCGAGCGGTATCGGCTCCGTACTCTTCGATGAGCTTATCGGGGTCAACGGTGTTGCCTTTGGATTTACTCATTTTGGAACCGTCTTTGAGTACCATTCCTTGGGTCAAGAGCCGCTCAAACGGCTCTTTGAGATTGTCGATAAAGCCTAAATCTCTCAGTACTTTGGTAAAGAACCGGGCATAGAGGAGGTGCAGAATGGCGTGTTCGATCCCGCCGATATACTGATCGACACCCAGCCAGTAGTTGACATCTGTTTTATCAATCCCGATGCTCTCCCATTTGTTGGGGTGCGTTGCGTATCGGAACTGATACCAGCTTGACTGGACAAAGGTATCCAGTGTATCAGTTTCACGAATCGCAGCAGCTCCACACTTCGGACAGGTACAGTGTTTCCATGTCGGGTGATTATCCAGCGGGTTTCCTTCTCCGGTGATCTCCACATCATCCGGCAGTGCTACCGGCAAGTTTTCCAACTTCTCAGGAACCAATCCACAGCTGTCACAGTGGATAATCGGGATTGGAGCTCCCCAGTATCGCTGACGGCTGACACCCCAGTTGCGGAGTTTGAAATTAGTGGTTCCTTTTCCTAAGCCCTGCTCTTCAAAGTGTTGAATAATCGCCGCTTTGGCTTCCACATTATTCATCCCGTTAAACTCAGCCGAATTGATCAACTCACCCTCACCGGTGTAAACTTCACCCGCTTCTCCACCGCTGACCACATATTTGAGTGGCAAATCATACTGCTTGGCAAATTCAAAATCCCGCTCATCGTGTGTCGGTACCGACATAACCGCTCCACCGCCATATGAGGCAAGAACAAAGTTTGCCGTCCAAACCGGAATCTCTTCTCCGGTTAACGGATGAACAACGGTGATGCCCAGATCATATCCCTCTTTTTTGGCTTGGGCTCGATCCCGTTCGCTCATATTTGCCATCATGGTAATCGCGTGAGCCGTTGCTTCTTCTAGGGCATTGGCTTTGATCAACGCTTTGACAATCGGATGCTCCGGAGCCAGTGCCGCATAGGTCACGCCGTAAATGGTATCCGGTCGGGTCGTAAAGACTTCAAACTGGGTAAACGCACCGCCCAATTTGGCTTGACTTGCTTCGGAGAGGGTAAAGCTAAACGACAACCCCTGCGACTTCCCGATCCAGTTCTGCTGCATGGTCAAAACTTGACTCGGCCATTTGCCTTCGAGGAGTTTCAGATCCTCCAACAACTCATCGGCATACTTGACGATATCGATATAGTATCCGGGCATCTCTTTCTGCTCGACTGGATTATCACATCGCCAGCAGCACCCCTCTTTAACCTGCTCATTTGCCAAGACAGTATGGCAATCTTCACACCAGTTGACCGTCGTCGATTCACGGAAGAGCAATCCCTCTTCAAACATCTTGATAATGAACCCCTGCTCCCACTTCGTATAGAGCGGATCACAGGTGGCAAACTCACGCGTTTTTGAGAAAGAGAGTCCCAGTGTATTCAACTCTTTGCTCATATAATCGATATTAGAGTAAGTCCACTCTTTGGGATGCCGCCCATGTTTGATCGCCGCATTCTCCGCCGGCAAACCAAAGGCATCAAACCCAATCGGGTGAAGGACATTGTATCCCTGCTTACGATAATAGCGTGCCATCGCATCACCGATTGCGTAGTTCCGCACGTGTCCCATATGCAATCGCCCGCTTGGAAAAGGGAACATACTTAAAATATATTTTTTAGGTAAATCATAACCGTCAAATGGTTCAAATGCCCCTTTTTCATTCCATATCTGCTGCCACTTTGATTCTATCTTATTGGGTGTGTAGCTCATCTCTGCTCCGTCACATTAAAAATTTCCGAATTATACCCAATGGAGGATTAGAGGTATATTTTCCAAAAATTGACAATTTTTGTTGTGATTTTTAAATTAGCACACAAAAATAAATATATTTTGTTTATAAGGCTTCAAATATCCGATTTTTCTTGCTTCAATCGCTTTATTCTAAGCTTTTTTTACGTTTGATTGTATAAGATAATAAGTATATTTATCTAAACAATCTAAATTTCAGAAATATAGGGAATTTCACGTGCGATATCAAAAACTATACTCTTTAGTTGCGACCATGCTTCTTTTTACTGCTTGCAGTACCAAAAACGTTTCTCCTGAGGAGACACAAGAACACAATAAAAGTTATGCCCACTTAGGGATAGAGATCGATAGCCAAGGAAAAGCCGAATCAACACCGCCAAGTTATGATTATGTGATGGGTGAGTTTATGGGAAATATTCAACTCGAAAGCTTTATCGACCGGATGGTAGCCGAGCATGGGTTTGAACGTACCTATCTCAATGAAATATTTTCACAAGCTCAGAACTTCAACCTCATTCCTCAAACCAGACCGTGTCAAACCAACTATTCTCGTTATTCGGGACTGGGCAAATGGGATCAGTATCGAAACTGTTTTATCTATGAAAAAAATATCGAACGGGGTGTTGCTTTTTGGAATGAGCATCAAGCAACATTAGAACGTGCAGAACGTCGTTACGGGGTTCCGGCTGAATATATTATCGGTATTTTGGGTATCGAAACTGCTTATGGTGTCAACTTTGGAAAATACCGTGTCATCGATGTCTTGACGACCAAAGCAATGCTACCCAACCGTCGATCGGATTTTTATACCAGTGAATTAGAAAACTTTTTACTCTTAACACGAGATGCCGGTCTTGATCCGACGGAATTGATGGGTTCAACCTCAGGAGCATTGGGATATGGACAGTTCATGCCAAGCAGTTATCGACGATTTGCCGTGGATTTTAACGGTGACGGATCAATTGACCTCTGGAATGCTAAAGATGCGATCGGCAGTATCGCCAACTATTTTGCCCAAAATGGCTGGAACGCCTCAATCTCACAAGTTGCGGTACGTGCCAAATACAACGGTACGCGATTTCAACAGCTAGAAACCGGTTATAAAACCAAATATTCGCAATATAAACTCAAAAGAAATCACAAAATCGTTCCACGATCCAAAATGTACTACAGCGGTCCTGTTTCATTGATTTGTCTCAATCGATCAAAATATGATGAGCTATGGTTTGGAACTCACAACTTTAGAGTGATTACTACCTACAATCATGACACCCATTACGGAATGGCCGTCTACGAACTTGCCCAAGAGGTTAAAAAGCGAAGAGGCTAAAAAGCCTCTTCTTAAAAACCTGAGTTCGACGGGATATCATAGTCACAGAAGCCTAAAAATAGGTAAGATTTGAAAAATCAAAATTCGTAGGACTAGCCGTAGCTAATTCAA
>JACXUN010000038.1 GCA_014763905.1 Campylobacterales bacterium | reverse complement strand
GCTTTAGCTAGTCCTGCAAAAATCTGCCTTACCTATGAAAAACCTCGTAAAACTGTGACTATAATACTCCGTCGAACTCAGGTTAGAAGGCATGACCGCCAAGTTCAAACGGGCTAAACTCCTAGAGGGATACGGACTCAGCGAAGCCTCTCCGGCGGTCTCGATCAATCCGATACGCCAGCAGAAAGCCAAATCGGTAGGAACCGCTCTGAGCGGTTATGAGATCAAAATTGTCGATGGGCAGCTCCGAGAACTTCCGATCGGAGAGATCGGTGACATTATGGTCTATGGAGATAATGTCATGCTCGGCTATCTCAACCGTCCGGAAGCAACGGAGGAGACCATTATCAACGGTTGGCTATTGACCGGAGATATGGGCTATATGGATGAGGATGGTTTCCTCTTTATCGTCGATCGCAAAAAAGATCTCGTCATCTCCAAAGGGATCAATATCTATCCGCGTGAACTCGAAGAGGTGATCGACGGATTTAACGGGATTGCGGCTTCCGCAGTCATTGGTATCCCAGATGAGAAAAACGGAGAAATTCCGATTGCTTATATCGAACTAGACGAAGGAGTCGAACAGATTGATGAACAGGCTTTCAAAAAATATCTGCGGGATAATTTAGCCAATTTTAAAATACCTAAACAGCTTCACTTTATTGATGCCCTACCCAAAAATGCTACCGGCAAGGTACTCAAACGGGAACTCAAAGAGCAGCTTAATAATGAATTTTGTTAAAAGTTATTTTAAGATTCAATAGAAAAAACAGGAATTAACTTTATATATTTTTAGATTTTAAAATTAACTAATTTTTTTTAAAATTTATAGCGTAAATTACCGTTTTTTCTGCTACAATAATCTTATGAGAGTCATAACTTCTCCTCCTTTCCCCTCATGGCTCTCATACTATAGATAACTTTTAATCTTTGATCCTGTTCCCTTTCCCCTTAAGATTTTTTTCTCGATTAAAAGTTATCTTTTTCGCTATAATGCCTCCATGGAACATCTGATTAATTTTATTGAAGCCGAAGATATTACGCAAGCAACCATCTATAATGATCTAAAATGCTCACCCGAAGAGGCAGTCATCCTGCAATATATCTGTAAACGTTTTGTCAAGGGGCTAGAGGACTCCTCCGTGATTGATATTTTGCAGGAGTGTTTTAATGCCGAAGGATACGAGTATCTTAACCATCTAGGACTGATCAAAAACCTGATGCATCTGGGCTGGATCGTTCAGATCAGTTTTGGGCAGGTCAAGACCCAAGAGATCGCCAAACTGGAGATACTCAATACCTCCGTCGCTCCAAGCGTCTCCCTGCTACGTCTGCTGGAAGAGGGGTCGTTGGAGATTACGCTTCCGGAGATCAAGCCCTATACCGATCATCTGGAGTATCTCCAAGATCAATTCGACAGTATCGATCTGCTCCACAAAATTTCAATCTCTCAACAGGGATTCGGTGACAGCTCTTTCAATATCGGACGGCTCCAAAATAAACTCTCACTCCTCAATAAACGGATCAAAGCCCGATTAGCCATAACCGAAGAGCCGATCGTCGTCGAAGAGTTTTTCAGAGAAAAAGAGCTGGATGAGCGGGAAGAGAAGATATTCCTCGCTCTGCTCAAAGAGGAGTACTCCGGCGGAGAGGGACAGCTACGAGATATGAATACCCTCATCGAACTGATTTCGATTGACGAGTATGATAAAATCCGCAATCGATCTCTGCTGGAGGACGGTTCTAAACTGCTGAGTGACAATATCCTCGACTATGAAGAGATACTCAATATGTTCGGCGGTATCAGCCGATCGTTCTATCTCCAAGAGGATATCCTCCAACGTATCATCCACCCGAACAAAAAGAAAAAAGTGACCACCCTCAAACTGGATAAACTGGTCGAAGAGCAGGAACTCTTTGAGTATCTCATCCCCAAAACCACCCTCGATGATGTGGTACTCCATCCCAAAACCCGTGAGGTACTCAACACCCTGATCAAACAGGTCGACAAAGAGGTCTTCGCCAAGCTCAAAGCGTGGGGGATCAAAGACAAACGCCGGGGAATTGATGCCCGCATCATCTTCTACGGCAGTCCAGGAACCGGGAAAACGATGACTGCGATGAGTCTTGCCAAAACGCTCAAACGCCCTATCCTGAGCTTTGACTGTTCCAAAATTCTCTCGATGTATGTCGGTGAGAGTGAAAAAAATGTACGTAAAATCTTCGATGATTTCAAAAGCCTAAGCAAAAAAGCCAAAGTCGATCCGATCCTGCTGCTCAATGAAGCCGACCAGTTTCTCAGCAGCCGAAGCGAAGGGGTCGGCAGCAGTGCCGATAAGATGCACAACCAGATGCAAAATATCTTCTTAGAGCAGATCGAAAAATTCGAGGGAATTTTGATCGCCACCACCAACCTGCTGGACAATATCGACAAAGCCTTCTCTCGACGGTTCAACTACAAGATCGAGTTCAAAAAACCGGGCAAACGCCAGCGTATGCGTCTCTGGCACTTTATGCTGCCGGAAACAGCCGACTACGAAGAGGGGTTCAAAGTCGATGAGTTGGCTATCTACGACCTCACCGGCGGACAGATCAATCTGATTATTAAAAATACCGCCTACAAAGTCGCCGTACGAGACGAATCGGTCTTCACCCTGCGAGACTTTATCGAAGAGATCGAAAAAGAGATGGGATCGAGCTTTGACGGCTCTAAGAGTATGGGGTTTAAGGTTTAAAAGTTCACATGAAGCACCTTTCCCTCGCATTAACACTCCCTTTTTGGCTTTGGGCAGATGCTCCGGTGGTGCCAGATGAGTATCAGATCAACCGTGATGACAATCGCACTTATATCTATAGTGATGAGTAACCGCCCTGCTTCCTGATCTCAAAGCCTATCAACCTGAGTTTGACGGGATATCATAGTCACAGCTTTAGCTTCACTTTTTCGGGGCTGAAGCTTCCGTTCCTAGGTTCTTTAACAATCTCTCTCTCCGATTCCTAAGAAGCTGAGTTATTTGGTTATAATATGAGACTATTTTCTTACAAAGGCACAGTTATGAAACTAACCCCTGAGCAGCTTGATTCTTTCCGCCGAAACGGTTTTCTTGTACTAAGAGCTTTCGCCGATCCTGCCGAGTGTGAGGCGATTTGGGATGTCGCCGCGGCTCATCTCAAACACCGGATAGAACCATATGAGAGTGAAGTGGGATATAGACTCAAATCCTATCAGTACCGTACAGAAATCTCCGACTACCGAAGTCTGGCTACCGATGAAAAGATAACCGTTCGACGGCTGCGGCAAGTTTACGATCGGGATATCCTCTTTAAAAACTGGATGGAAAACAGAAAAATCCGCCCGATCTTAGAGCAGGTTTTGAATGATCAAGTGGTCATTACGCTGGCACATCACAACTCAATCATGACCAAAATGCCGCATAGCAGTACCGAAACATGCTGGCATCAAGATAGACGCTACTGGCGATACAGCAATGACAATCTGGTCAGTGTCTGGCTGGCACTGGATAGTGAATACCGTGAAAACGGAGTACTGGAGTTCATACCGGGGAGTCATGCGATTGCGTTTACCGCCGATCAGTTTGATGAAAAAGAATATTTTAGCGCAACAGATCCTCGAAATCTGCCACTTATCGAAACAAAGGTCTCAACCGATCTCCAAAAGGGAGATGTGGTGCTATTCCACTGCCGGCTGCTCCACCGTGCCAATGCCAACCTCACCGACAAGCCCAAAATCTCCTTTGTCTATACCGTCAAAGGAGCGAGAACCAAAGCGATAGAGGGATCACGTTCGGCTGATTATCCGGAAATTTATCTGGAACCCTTGACAAATAATTAAAGTTGCGTTATAACTCAGGTTTTTAAACAAGCGGAGTGGATAACTCCGGTTTAAAAAAGTTGATGTATAATTACGGCATTAACCATTTAAACTAATAAAAGGACAAACAATATGGCAAAATATGTTGAGTTAACAAGTGCAAACTTTGATGCTACTATCGCTGAAGGCGTTACAATGGTAGATTTCTGGGCTCCTTGGTGTGGACCGTGTAGAATGATCGCTCCAACTGTCGAAGAGTTAGCAGAAGATTTTGACGGAAAAGCGACCATCGCAAAAGTAAATACCGATGAGCAGCAAGAGATTGCGATTAAGTACGGAATCCGATCTATCCCTTCAATCCTTTTCTTCAAAAACGGTGAATTGGTAGACCAAATGGTAGGTGCAGCTTCTAAAGATGCTTTTGCTGAAAAGATTAACAAACACCTATAATATCTATACTAACTCTGCCTTGGAGAGGTGCGTTTTTACGCACCGTTTATCTCATCCTGTTTCCAACAAATCTTTACTAAAATCATATCTATTGCTATATCTTTTTGGTAAAAATTTTGAAACAAGGATTATCAATGCTAGATTGTGCCATTATCGGCGGAGGTCCAGCCGGACTGACAGCTGGTCTCTATACCACCCGAGGCGGACTGAAAAATGTTACCCTGTTTGAGCTTGGGCTACCGGGCGGACAGATCACCCAAAGTTCAGAGATCGAAAACTATCCGGGTTTCTTCGACCACACCAAAACCGGAATGCAGTTTATGGATAGCTGGCAAGAGCAGTGTTTCCACTTCGGACTCAAACATGAAATGAAAAAGGTCGAGCGGGTTGCCAAAACCGGTGAACACTTTACCATTACCCTAGAGGGAGGCTCTACCGTCGAAGCCAAAACCGTTGTGGTCGCGACCGGAAGTACGCCTAAACGAGCCGGATTTAAAGGCGAAGATGAATTCTTCGGTCGTGGAGTCAGTACCTGTGCAACCTGTGACGGATTCTTCTACAAAGGAAAACCGGTAGCAGTACTCGGTGGTGGTGATACCGCGTTGGAAGAGGCTTTCTACCTCTCCAATATCTGTTCGGAGGTCTATGTGATTCATCGACGCGATAGCTTTAGAGCCGCTCCTTCAACCGTGGATCGTGTCAAACGCAAAGACAATATCCACCTCATCACCAATGCCGTAATCGAAGAGGTTTACGGCGGAGTCATGGGGGTAGACGGCGTGAAATATAACCAAGAAGGGGAAACCAAAGAGCTTGCCGTACCCGGACTCTTTGTCTTTGTCGGACACAATGTTAATAATAGCGTCCTCAAAGATGAGAACGGCAGTTTCATCTGTGACGTAAATGACTGGGGTGAAGTCATCGTAAATCTCAGTATGAAAACCTCTGTCGAAGGACTCTTCGCTGCCGGAGATATGCGTATCGAAGCCCCTAAACAGGTAGTCGCAGCCGCCGGTGACGGAGCAACTGCGGCACTTCAAGTCATCGCCTATCTGCAAGAGCAGGCGTAATTTTTTTAACTATACGGGTAGACAAACCAATCTCCTTTTTCAGATAGTGATTAGGAAATGGAAGCTTCAGTCCCGAACAGGGCGAAGCTAAAGCTTTCGATTCCTATGTTCGACAATCTGTCTGCCCTTTTTGCATCCATTTCGGATATCAGACAAAAAACAGTATAATTCCACCCATAATAACTTCTAAGTAATGATAAGGATAAGAACATGGCAAAGGTAGGAATCGTAGGAAGTACCGGACGGATGGGAGAGCATCTCATCAATAATGTACTGGCTACAGATGGATTAGAGTTGAGTGTATTGCATGTATTTGATGAACTGAAAACAGCAGTGCCGGATAGTGTTTTGATCACCAACAATATGAATGTTGTACTGGAAAACTGTGATGTCGTGATTGATTTCTCAGCTCCGTCAGCAACCCAAGAGCTGTGTGAAGCAGCACTTAAAAATCCAACGGCTCTTGTGGTAGCCACTACCGGATTCAATGCACATCAACAAAATCTTCTTACCGAAGCCTCTAAAGAGATGCCAGTACTCTACTCTTCCAATATGTCAGCCGGTATCGCCCTGCTCAAAAAATTGGTCGAGCAGGTCTCCCGAACGCTTAAAGATTTCGATATCGAAATCGTCGAACACCATCACCGTCACAAAGTCGATGCCCCAAGCGGAACCGCTCTCACACTGGCTGAATTTGCGGCAAAAGGTCGAGATTTGGATCTGGATGATGTACGTATCTCGGGACGAGACGGACAGATCGGAGCGAGAACCAAAGATGAAATTGCTGTAATGGCACTGCGTGGCGGGGATATCGTTGGACGACATACCGTCGGATTTTATAATGACGGCGAGTTTTTGGAACTGAACCACACCGCAACCAGCCGTGAGACCTTCTCCAAAGGAGCGGTACGAGCGGCAAAATGGCTGGTCGATCAGAAAAGCGGTTTCTATACCATTAATGATTGTTTAGGAATATAACGATGTGTGCTATTGTCGGAGTTTATGGATCTGAAAATGCTGCCAAGATCGCCTACTATGCACTCTTTTCGATGCAACATCGAGGACAAGAGTCGACTGGAATCTCTACGGCGGACGGTAAACGTATCCACCTGATCAAAGAGCGGGGACTGGTTACTGATGTATTTAAAGAAGATACGTTCCGACTGCTCCAAGGTTCTTGTGCCATCGGACATAACCGTTACTCCACTGCCGGAGACGATTCCATCCTCGATGCCCAGCCGGTATTTGCCCGTTATAAACTAGGAGAAATCTCGGTGGCTCACAACGGAAACCTTGTCAACAAATATGAGGTACGCAATCGGTTAATCGATCGCGGTGCAATCTTCCAAACCGGAATGGATACGGAAAACATTGTCCACCTGATTGCCAAAAGTCAAGAGAACAAACTCGAAGCCCGCATCAAAGATATGCTCACCAAGATCAAAGGAGCCTACTGTCTGGTTATTCAGAGCCGAAAAAAGATGTTTGTTATCCGGGATCGTTTCGGTATCCGCCCGCTAAGCTTAGGACGGCTCAAAGACGGCGGCTGGATTGTCGCCAGTGAAACCTGTGCCTTTGATCTGGTCGGTGCCGAATTTATACGTGATGTTAGACCGGGTGAGATGTTGACCTTTGAAGAGGGCAAAGAGCCGTACTCTGAGCAGATTTTTGAGCCCGATTATCACCCTTGTGCCTTTGAGTATATCTATTTTGCCCGACCAGATTCGATTATTGACGGTAAGAATGTTTACAATATGCGATTAGAGATGGGACGGCAACTTGCCAGAGAGACTCCAGCAGATATCGATCTGGTACTGCCGGTTCCCGATTCTGGGGTAGCGGCTGCTTGTGGATTTGCCGAGCAGTTAGGGGTTCCGTTTGAGATGGGAATCGTACGAAATCACTACGTCGGACGAACCTTTATCGAGCCGACTCAAGAGGTACGGGAACTCAAAGTCAAACTCAAACTCTCTCCGATCAGAAAATTGATCGAAGGAAAACGAGTCGCAATCGTGGATGATTCTCTCGTACGAGGAACCACCTCAAGACAGATCGTCAAAATGCTCAAAGACGCAGGAGCAACCGAGGTACATATGCGTATCGCCGCTCCTGAGATCAAGTACCCTTGCCGATACGGTATCGATACCCCGACCAAAACTGAGCTGATCTCTGCCTCCTATACACCGGCAGAAATTGCCAAGAAAATGAATGCTGAGTCATTAGGTTTCCTCTCGATTGAAGGACTCAAAAAATCACTGGGATCCGATCGAACCTATTCACTGGTAAGTTTTGACGGAAACTACTTTGCCGGCGGCAGTGCCGAAAGCCCTAGTTGCAGCGAAATTTTTAACTAAAAATCGTCGGCTTTAGCCACGCCAAATGGAACCGGAAGCTTCATCCCAATGCCGTTAGGAATCGAAAGCTTTAGCTTCGCTTTTTGGGGGCTGAAGCCTCCGGTTCCTACTCTTCTAAAAATTCACAACCCCTCTGAGCGTATTAGAGAGCATACTCGGTTCTCTCACATCGGGACGTTCGGCTCCCGGATGGGTCGTCGTAATGATAGCCCGCCCCATGATATACTTATCTCCACTTTTCAATCGTACACCCCAATAGTTGTGTAGGATAATCGGCTCACCGTTCTTCTCCCCTAGATAGAGGGCAATATGTCCCGGCACATAGAGCAGCGATCGGAACGGTTTGGCATGACTCACAATCATCTCTTTGCGTGTTTTTTGATCCAGTCCGGCAAGGGAAATATACTCTCCCATACTCTCCCGTGCCTGTTGGCTGGAGTTTCGTGGCAGATAGATACCAAACGGAGCAAAAAAGTCACGGGTCAGAGCCGAACAGTCACGCGATTGCAATTTACCGCCCCATCCATACGGCTCTCCGACCAGCTGCTTGCTGATAAAGGCGATATTTTTTGGATTAAATTTGATCGGTTTTTTAGAGATTAGATTGATCTTATTTGCTCTAAAATATTTGAGATAGGCATACCCTTTTTTATCCTTTCCGGCAAAGAGATAGTAACGTTTTTGATAATCGATAGGGAAGAGGGTTCCCATTTTGACCAATGAAAGAGTTTTCTTTTTTTCTACGATATTGAGATTGTCTGTAATGGTGATCGCATATTTGCCGTTTTGGAAAGCAGATTGAAACGCCGAGCTTACCAGAGCGATATCATCAGCCGACACCCATCCAAAGGCATAAGCCGTTTTGACATATGCCCACGCATGGTCTTGAGAAAAGTGGGAGATAAAGATCGGGGTATTGATATGCACTGCACTGTTTTGATTGTAATCAAACGGGAACCCTTCTCCGACCCTTCTTGGATCATAATAGATCTCGCTGTCACTTGGATAGAGTTTCATATCGGTATGGTGGATCACAATACCCGGCTGAGCAACGCTGTTAAACGCTTCAAAGTTTGAATTGGCAATCTGCTGTTCATACCACGAGGCAGGAATCCTTTCCCCATTTCGACGATAGGTCTCCTGTTTGGCGTATTTGAACTGCCATGTTTTTTCTCCTTCGGACAAATCCAACTGACTCAGCATCCACGGTTCAAAGTGCTTAGCATTATATTCCGCATCATAAAAGAGCTGCTCCTCATCACTCATCGGCTCTACTTGCGTCGTAAAAGGTTCCGTATTTTGCTCAATCATCAGAGTATCATTGACATTATTTGCCGGCATTGTATCCAGATCACTCACCGGTCGTTCCCCCTCTACCAATAGAGCGTGTGCCAAGAGTGACGATGCTGTACATGCTGATAATAATAATGTATAAAAAAATCTTTTCATGATACCCCTTTTTAAACTTTCTAAATAATTTGTTTTTTTATAAACCTGAGTTCGACGCCGTCGAACTCAGGTTATAAATTATAATAGATTTCTCGGGCGTTGTACAGAGTTTTGAATAAGATTTTCGGAAAAAGAAGAGGAACACCGCAGCCCATGTTTTGGGCTATGCAGAGGATATTAAAAAATGTTAAAATAATTAATAGATCGCTTTAAGATGCTCCATCTTTTTTCCCATATTAAGCAGTGCCATATCGGCTAAGACCAGTGCCATCATCGATTCACAAACGACCGAACCGCGTATCGCGACACACGGATCGTGTCGTCCTTTGAGTTCGCAGCTGACCGGTTCATTGGCGGTATTGACCGTCTCCTGAGACTGGAAGATAGAGGGAGTCGGTTTGAAGTGGGTCTTGACCACAATCTCATCCCCATTTGAGATACCGCCTAGGATACCGCCTGCATGATTGCTCTTGAATCCTTCCGGCGTAATGGCATCGTTGTTTTCACTCCCTTTATGATAGGTGGACTCGATCCCGTCACCGATCTCGACCGCTTTGGCGGCATTGATCCCCATCATCGCATCGGCTAAGACTGCATCAAGTTTATAGTAGAGCGGTTCACCCAGTCCAATCGGTACACCGGTAGCCACCGTGAGTACCACACCGCCTACCGAATCATGCTCCCTTTTGGCATTGAGGATCGCCTCCTCTTGGAGGAATTCGATATTGGGATCAAGGGCATAGAGTTTACTCTGTTTGGCGTATTCAAAGTCATATACCCGTGCCTTGATCCCTTCGACTTCACATACACCCGATTTGATCTTGACACCGATGGTTTGGAGCATGAGCTTCGCAATCGCACCCGCAGCTACCCGTGCTGCTGTCTCCCGTGCCGAACTGCGTCCACCGCC
>JACXUN010000232.1 GCA_014763905.1 Campylobacterales bacterium | reverse complement strand
CCATATACTTCATCGCTTTCTTAACAAACTTTTTACCCACATTGTGACCATCTTTTTGTAACTGTTTGGTTATACGCCGATATCCATAACTTGGAAAGTACTTAGATATGCTACTTTACAAAATTTGGTGTTATACAAAGAATATCCCCACCATCAACAAAACTCCTACCAATACCACATAACCATACTTCGGGTTTTTCGTCTTCATCATCTTATAAAATGACCAGAACAGTAAACCAATAATAAGCAAAAACCCGATCAACCAAGCTAAAAGCCCTTGGGTAAGCGGTTGAATCTGCTGCGGAGCTTGATCTGCCCATAGAGTTAGATTACTTATTAGTGAAAATAAAAAAATACGTCTCACGATTCTTGTTCCTCTTTGGAAAGGCGATCGACCATTTGAATACTCTGCAGAGCATTTTCCAAAATCTTCTTAGTCGATTTGAGCGGTTTGATGCGGAGATTGGTCTGCTTTTTATCCAATGACTCATCCATCAACGCCTCCATCACCTCTTTTTCCAACTCTTGGTATATCTCTTGAAGCTTTTTTTCAATAAAAACGATATCCATTACTTACTCTTTGGCCGAAAGACTTTGATCACCGCTTCATCGGCTTCCATATATCCCCCACCGATTAGGTCTATACAATAAGGCACTGCCGGAAAAACTGCATCCAGACACTCCCGAATCGACTTCGGTTTCCCCGGTAGATTAATAATCAACGCTCCGTCGCAGATTCCTGCCGTCTGCCGTGACAAAATCGCCGTCGGCACATACTGCAGGCTCACCGCCCGCATCTGTTCCCCAAATCCCGGCAGCAATTTCTGACACACATTCTCAGTCGCTTCTGTGGTCACATCCCGCGGAGCCGGTCCCGTTCCCCCGGTCGTGACAATCAGATCACAATTTTTGTCCCGTGCCAGCTCTATCAGTGTCGCTTCAATGATACTCTGCTCATCCGGGATACACCGATACTCATACAGACACTCATTTTTGAGATACGCTTTCATCGTATCCATAATCGCTACACCGGATATATCTTCATAGATACCTTGTGATGCCCGGTCACTGGTGGTGACGACACCGATTTTGATTATATCCATTATCATTTCCTCTATCGAATTCAAATTATTATTTTCGAGGATTATAGCAAAATGTGAAAAAATACGCTTTAAATTTGGAAATAATTGAGAAAAACAAATTAATAAGGTTCCAAATTATTTTTATATCGTTATAATTGCCAAATTTTATCAAGGTAAAAAATGGAACATTTCAGGTATTCACTTTTCGTTATGATTTTAGGATTTATAGCTATTGCCCTATGGGGATGGTATAGTAGCAGTGGAGATGTTACTATGGTCATTAAACTGGTGGGGATAACGGCCATTCTAGCTATTATGGAAGTCTCACTCTCTTTTGATAATGCGGTCGTCAATGCCTCAATATTAAAGAAATGGGATCACTATTGGAAAATGCTCTTTTTGACCGTAGGGATACTCATTGCCGTCTTTGGAATGCGTCTGATTTTTCCTATTGTGATTGTTTCTCAAACCGCAAATATGGAGTTATTGGAAGTTTGGAACTTAGCTCTCAATGATTCCGCTTCCTATTCCAAAGAACTAATAGACTACCATGCTGAAATTTCTGCTTTTGGCGGTATGTTTTTGCTGCTGGTCTTTCTTCATTTCCTCTTTGATAGTGAAAAAGAGTTATATTGGCTGTCTTATGAAGAGAAAATTAGTAAACTGGGTAAAATTGATGCCATCTCTACTTTGATCGCTTTGGTCGTATTAATGGTTAGTTCAAGTCTCATCAATAGTGAACATGAACACTCCGTATTAGTAGCCGGTATCTGGGGAGTTATAACCTACCGTGGTGTTCAGTTGATTGGAACGTTGTTAGAGGAACATAACGAAAAATTAAACAGTGCCGCACAAACGGTTGCCAAAGGAAGCATAGGAGGATTCCTATATCTGGAAGTTTTAGATGCCTCTTTCTCTTTTGACGGAGTAATCGGTGCCTTTGCAATTACACAAGATGTTATTGTCATTATGGTTGGACTGGGTATCGGAGCCATGCTTGTTCGGTCTATGACCATCTATCTGGTAGAAAAGGAGACACTCGACTCCTATATCTATCTCGAGCATGGTGCTCATTATGCCATTGGTGCGTTGGCAATTATTATGGTACTCAATACTACAGGTCTTCACATTCCTGAAGTGATAACCGGATTAACCGGAGTCGGATTAATCTTGATATCCTTATACTCCTCTCATAAACATAAAACTAGCGGCTCTGTCGATTAAATATTGATTCAAAGAGACTCTTGATCTCCTTTATCAAGAGTCTACTTATACGCAAACAATTCTTTTTATTTAAAACCTGAGTTCGACGGGATATCATAGTCACAGAAGCCTAAAAATAGGTAAGATTTGAAAAATCAAAATTCGTAGGACTAGCCATAGCTAATTCAAGAAT
>JACXUN010000231.1 GCA_014763905.1 Campylobacterales bacterium | reverse complement strand
TTTTTAAGAGTAGTGTTAATCCTTTATTATGATTCTGCTTTGACATTCTCTTTCAACAGCCCCGCCTCAAATAGAAACGGTGAGGGTTTAAAATCCAGCTTTTTTACACGATCCGATTTGGCATAAGAGAGATAGAGCTTCTCTTTGGCACGGGTAACGGCGACATAGAAGAGTCGGCGTTCTTCATCCAGACTGCCACCGCTTTTGCCCATTAGTTTGGTATTGGGGAAGCGTCCGTCCATGAGGTCGGTGACATAGACTTCGATAAACTCTAATCCTTTGCTGGCGTGTACCGTGAGCAGATTGACTCCCTCTCCTTCACTTAGTTCATTACCCCCAAGCACCATCGCATTGACAAAACGTTCCGTCTCTTTGTAATGGGAAGCGAGGTCACTGAGGAGTCGTGCTTTGCGTTTGATTTTTTCTTTGGCAACTGTTTTTTTGTCGAGATCGATTTCGCCGTTTTTGAGTTTGGCTCGTTGATTGGCAAGCATATCCATGACGGCGGCATAGAGTGGCGATTGGCTCAGTTTGATCAGGGTGGTCTGCGGCATCTTGACCCCGCGGATTGATTGCAGAAACTCATAAAAGGCTTTGAAATACATCAACCCGTCTTCGGTTAGTTTGGGGTGTTTGAGAATCGGATGAGATTTGATCTTTTCATTCAGTGGCAGATGGGCAAACCGGCTGACTGAACCGATATGGGTATCGTCGTCAAACAGTCCTAACTGTATATTTTTTGCCGGATGCAGTTTCGGAAGGTTATAGACCCGAGGGGAGAGTATCCCGGTAAAGAGATGCCCCTCACCAAAATGGATCAGACACTCAAACATCTCTTTGGCTAGTGCCGCACCGATCCCTTTGCCGTACTCAAAGATATGGATAAATGCCATCATATCTTTGGGATTCACGATAAGGGAGAGAACATCCAACTGGAATTTCACCTCTTTGGCTTCAAAAAAGCTGTTGCCCCCTTTGCGTTTACAAGTGATGCCGAGTTCTCGTAAACTCGCTTCGACTCCGTCGGCAGAAGCGTTGTTTCGGAAGATCACGGCTATCTCTTTGCTTGGGGTGTAAGAGGCTTTGATATTTTTGGCAATTGCCTGATACTGGTCAAAGAGTTCATTATAGATCATGAGCCGTGGTGGATGGTTGGTTTTGTGCTGGGTCACTTCCAGTTTCTTGGGATAGATACGTTCATTACGCTCAATCACTCGGTTGGCTAGAGAGAGGATCGATGCCGTGGAGCGATAGTTTTTACTCAGCGTAAAGACCTTGGCATGGGGATATCGTGTGGCAAAGGTCGCGATATTTTGGATATTGGCACCATTAAATGCGTAGATACTTTGATCATAATCTCCGACGCAGAAGAGTGAATCGGTTTTGATCGAATCGATCAAAGCACTCTGCAGGGTATTGGTGTCTTGGTATTCGTCGACCAAGACCTCTCTCATCGCAAGATCGCTTTTCAGAAGCGTTTCACGCATTTTGAGCAGCAGATCGTTAAAAGAGACAAAGCCGAACTGATCTTTGGTCGCTTCATACTCATCGATGATATCCATATAGATATCCATCAAGGGCTGGTGATCGGAATACTTCTCCAAAAACCATCGATCGAATCCTTCCAGTGAAGCGTTTTGATAGAGATTATACATCTCGTAGAGATAGGTGGAGGAGAAGGGTTCGATATCTATATTGAGCCGTTTGAAGTGGCGTTTCTCATAGATACTGCGGAAAAGCGTTTTGAGTTCACCCGGTTGTTTGAGGGTGATTTTGTGGTTCATCGCTTTGAGCCATCGGTAGCTTACAGCGTGAAAGGTACCCGATTCAATCTGTCCGACCACACTGCTGGGGAAGTAGCGTCCGACACGTTCCAGCATCTCTCCGGCTGCTTTATTGGTAAAGGTCAGCAGTAGAATCTTGGACGGTTCTACTCCATTTTGAAGCAGATGTGCGATACGACCGACGATGGTGGAGGTTTTTCCCGTTCCGGCGGAGGCAATAATGAGGTTATTGCCCATCGGAGCGGTGGCAGCACTGAGCTGCTCACTGTTGAGTGTTGTTAATGGCATAGGCAGATGCGTAAATTATTGACCGAGGATATAGTAGGTAGGCTTGTTTTTGACTTTTTCAATTCTGACTTTGTATTTGTTTGCCCAGTTTTCTACAGTTTTGATAAATTCTAGTTCAACTTCGGCAGAGAGTTCTTCACTACCTTTGATTTTGAGATTGTCTTGTGAGTTTGACATCGCGACATAACCTTTGACACGAGCCAAATGATCATGTAGTGCCAATAGATGTTTGGAGAAGTTATTGAAATTGTGAGTGTTCTCAATAATGTTTTGCATCTGTTCTAAAGTCTGTTCAGTCTTGGAGTATCCTAACTGGGAAAGCAGTGCCTCAGGAGACAATTCAATGCTCATATAAATTCCTTGTTTCTGTTGATTTGTATTGTATTACACACGTAATGGTTAACTTTAGCAAAAAAAAA
>JACXUN010000037.1 GCA_014763905.1 Campylobacterales bacterium | reverse complement strand
TTTTGAATTAACTCGTTAGTCCCGCAAAAATTTGACTTTGCCTACAAAAAACCTCGTAAAGCTGTGACTATGATATCCCGTCGAACTCAGGTTAATAAAAGTCTAATGGGGGCAATAGTATCATATTTGTTCTCTTGAAAAGTTTAAGAAGGCTCCCAAACTTTAAACTGAATCGCTTTAGGAAAGGCTTCAGGCTTCATAATCGATTTCCCCTTCAATATCCGTAAACACTCCTGAATCCCCTCACTAATGCTTGGGTGTGGATGGATCGTTTTCATAATGTCATGCAGTCGGGTGTTGCTGTTCATTATAACCTGAGTTCCCACAAGGTCTTGGAAGCTAAAGCACCTCGTTTAATCCCGACTCCACCGAGTGATTCTCCTTTGATAATCACCACATGATTGCCAAAATCATATGAACGCATCGCTGTGGCAAAACCCGCTGGACCTGAACCGATCACACAGATATCATATTTTCTTTTTTAATCATTAAATTAAACTTTATGTAAGAAATAAATTATTTTATTAAAAGTTTAGGTAAGTTTTGATGAAATTAGGGAAGAAGAATTATAAAATTGGAAAAAAATTGCAAAAACTGAAATAGACTTTAGGGAAACCCCTAAAATCTTAGTAACGTTTACCGATACTCTCGACTTTACTCTTCGCTGCAGCGATAGCTGTAGCTGAGTTTTTCGATTTATCGAGAAGCTCTTTAGCCTCTTCGATAGCTGCAGCAAGACTGGAATCATCACCGCTGAGTGCAACCGCACCATCTACTACACAAAGGGTCTTCTCTTCATCGACTTTCACATATCCAGAGTCAACGGCAACCGAAATCTCTTTGTTGTCGGTTGTATCGATGACGATAACACCGGTATCCAAAAGTGATACCAATGCCGCATGGTCAGCCAGAACACCGAATTCACCTTCGCTACCCGGTAGTGTGACCTGCTTAACTTCATCATTGAAGATAACACCGTCTGGTGTCACGATCTCAAGTTTCATGAGCTTCATAATAGGGCTCCTTTAACTTACTTCGCAGCAAGTTTGGCTTTGATTTTCTCGTTCTTAGCGACTGCTTCTTCTATACTTCCTACCATGTAGAAGGCATCTTCGTACATCTCATCATATTGACCCTCAATAAGGCCTTTGAATCCTGCTAAAGTATCTCCAAGTTCTACATATACACCCGGGCTACCGGTAAATACTTCTGCAACGTGGAACGGTTGAGATAAGAACTTCTCGATCTTTCTTGCTCTTTCAACTGTATTCTTATCTTCTTCAGAAAGCTCATCCATACCAAGAATCGCAATGATATCTTGAAGATCTTTATACTTTTGAAGAATTGCTTGTACACCACGAGCAATGTTGTAATGGTCTTCACCAAGGATTTCCGGAGAGAGCATTCTTGATGTTGAATCCAATGGGTCAACTGCTGGGTAGATACCTTTTTCAGCAATACTTCGGTTAAGAACCGTTGTTGCATCCAAGTGAGCAAATACAGACGCTGGAGCTGGGTCAGTAAGGTCATCCGCCGGTACATATACCGCTTGAACTGAAGTAATAGAACCTTTGGTTGTTGAGGTAATTCGCTCTTGGAGTTTACCCATCTCTGAAGCCAATGTCGGCTGATAACCAACCGCTGACGGGATACGACCAAGAAGAGCTGACATCTCTGAACCAGACTGTGCAAATCGGAAGATGTTATCGATAAACATTAGAACGTCAAGACCCATCTCATCACGGAAATACTCTGCCATTGTTAAACCGGTTAAAGCAATTCGGTTTCTCGCACCTGGAGGCTCACTCATCTGTCCGTAGCAGAGTGCAACTTTATCCAAGACGTTTGACTCTTTCATCTCAAAGTAAAGATCATTACCTTCACGTGTACGCTCACCAACACCGGCAAATACTGAGTATCCAGAGTGCTTCATGGCAACGTTGTTGATCAACTCCATAATAATAACGGTTTTACCAACACCCGCACCACCGAATAGTCCTACTTTACCACCTTTTGAGTATGGGGCAAGAAGGTCAATAACTTTGATACCAGTTTCAAATACTTCTGTTTTAGTACTTTGCTCTTCAAATGGCGGTGGATCTCTATGGATTGACCAATATTTTTTAGCAGAGAAATCACCCGCATTATCTACCGTATCGCCAACAACGTTGAAAATTCGTCCAAGAACCTCTTCACCAACCGGAACTTTGATAGAGTCACCGGTTGCTTTGACCTCTTGACCTCTTACCAGACCTTCACTCATATCCATTGCAATGGTTCTTACTCGATTATCACCTAACTGAGCTGCAACTTCTAAAACAAGCTTTTGATCACCATTCTCTAGCTTAATTGTCGTCTCTAATGCTTCGTTGATCGCCGGAAGGTAATCTGTAAAATCAACGTCAACAACTGGACCGAGTACCTGTACTACTTTACCTGTCATTTTAATCTATTCTCCTATACTTATTTCATCGATTCCATACCACTGATAATCTCAATGAGCTCAGTCGTAATTGCTTCTTGTCGTGCTTTGTTATACTTCACGCTTAATTTCTTAACCATCTCTTTTGCATTGCTGGTTGCGGCATCCATTGCTTGCATTCGAGCAGAATGTTCGGCTGCCAATGAATTGAGTAACGCATAATACATAGAGTATTCAAGATACTTCTTCACCAATGCATTCATCAAGGTATCATCTTCATCCGGCTCTACTTCCAACTCTGAAAGGGATACCGAGTTCAAATCTAATGATGCCGTATCTACCGGAAGAAGCTGCTGCTGATTAATCTCTTGGGTAATCATATTGACATAACCATTATAGATTAAAATGATCTTGTCTGTTCTTCCCTCAACATAATCTTCAGTTAAACCATCGATAAACTCTTTGGCACGCTTATAGTCCGGTGCTGAACTCAGATCATCTATCATGGTCTTCATTGCTACACCGTTGTAGTTATAGTAAGCAATACCTTTTTTACCAATACCGTTTAGACGAATATTCGCCCCACTATTTCTAAGCTCCGCCAATACTTTATTGGTTCGCTTAATGGTTTGGAAGTTAAAACCGCCACAAAGACCTTTATCCGCCGTTACAAACACCACATCAACGTTTTTAGGATTTTGATTCTCTTTGAAGAAAACATTATCAATTCCGTCTGTGTTATTTTGTTGCATTTTCTGAGCAATCTCATTAAGAAGCTCAGTTAACTTGGCTGCGTACACTTTTGATCGCTTAGCGACCTCTTCAGCTCTTTTAAGCTTTGCTGAAGAGACTAGCTTCATGGCACGCGTTGTCTTTTGTGTGTTCTTAACACTCGAAATCTTACGCTTAATCTCTTTTAAGTTAGCCATAATTTAGCCTTTACGCTGAGAATGATTCGCTGAAATCGTCAAGTGCTTTTCTTAAATCTGCTTCATTCTCATCAGTGATTTTTTGCTCATTTCTAATGCTGTCAAGCACTGAAGCATATTTTGCTTCCATAAATGGATAAAGCTCTGCTTCAAACTTAGTAACTGCTGATACTGGTAGAGCATCTAAGTACCCATTGTTACCTGCAAAGATGATGACAACTTGCTTCTCGATAGCTACCGGTGAATATGGTGGTTGCTTAAGTACTTCAACCATTCTTTCCCCTCTGTCGAGTTGGTTTTTACTGTGATCATCAAGGTCAGATGCAAACTGAGCAAACGCTTGAAGTTCTCGGTATGCCGCAAGGTCAAGTCTCAATGTACCCGCAACTTGCTTAGTCGCTTTGATCTGAGCCGCACCACCAACACGTGATACTGAAAGACCAACGTTAATCGCAGGTCGGATACCAGAGTTGAAAAGATCCGTCTCTAGGAAGATCTGACCATCGGTAATCGAGATAACGTTAGTTGGGATATATGCCGCAACGTCACCCGCTTGTGTTTCAATGATAGGGAACGCCGTAATTGAACCTGCACCCATTGCATCACTGAGTTTTGCCGCTCTTTCAAGCAATCTTGAGTGTAGATAGAATACATCCCCTGGATACGCCTCTCTACCTGGAGGTCTTCTAAGGATCAATGACATTTCACGGTATGCTACCGCATGTTTAGAAAGATCATCGTAGAAGATTACGGCATGCCGGCTTGAATGCATATAGTGTTCAGCAATAGTAACACCGGCATATGGAGCCAAGAATTGAAGTGCTGAAGATTCAGCAGCAGAAGCGTTAACGATAATGGTATAATCCATTGCTCCATGCTCTTCAAGCTTTTTAACCATAGCGGCAACTGTTGATTGTTTTTGACCGATTGCTACATATACACAGATAACATCTTGACCTTTTTGGTTGATGATGGTATCGATAGCCAAGGTTGTTTTACCAGTTTGTCGGTCACCAATGATAAGCTCTCTCTGTCCTCTACCAACTGGAACCAATGCGTCAATTGCTTTGATACCGGTTTGAAGCGGTTGATGTACAGATTTTCTCTCCATAATTCTTGGAGCTTTATCTTCAAGTAATCTAAACTCATTGGTTTCGATTGGACCTTTACCGTCAACCGGCTCACCCAATGGGTTAACCACACGTCCAAGCATTGCATCACCGACAGGAATTTTAAGTAGTGTACCTGTTCGCTTAACGCTCATACCTTCAACGATACCGGCCATAGAACCAAGAACAACGATACCTACGCTTGCCTCTTCTAAGTTAAGTACCATACCTTTGGCACCGCTGTCAAACTCAACAACCTCTCCAGCCATAACGTTGTTTAGACCATATACAGAGGTAATACCGTCTGCAACACCTACTACTTTACCAACCTCATTAATATCTACATCAATCTCAAAATTCTCAATTCTATCTTTGATGATTGAAGAGATCTCATCTGCTTGTAATTTCTTTGCCAAGTGTAACTCCTTCCGTTAGTTTTCTTTTATAGTGACTTTGTAATAAAATCGATTAATTGTTCTTTAACTCTCTGCTTAGAGAAGTTTACCTCAATGCCTAAATCTTCAACCTTAACCTTGATACCGTCTACATCCGACTGTTGTTGAGACAATTTGACGGTCGATCCAGTATATGTTTTGAGTGAGTTTTCAAGGTTTGTTATCTCAGCAGCACCAAGCTCATTGCTTGCTATTACTGTTCCTTCATACTCGTTTCGCTCTGCTTGTAACATCTGATTTAATACTTTTGCAATGACTGGCAACAGATCCAATCGATTATGTTCGCCAATCACTTTGATAAAGTTTTGCAGTTTATTATCAGCTGCATCGCCCAATCCGGCAAGTACGAATGATGTTTTGTCAGTTTGTGGCATAAGTGGTGAACTTAATCGTTCTGCAACACTTTTATCCTCAAAAGCTACTGCCAAAGCAGTTAACGCCTCTGCATATGAAGCTTTCTGCTCATCATTTGCTACACTGACTAAAGCATTAACGTATCGTTTTGCAATTAACTCTTCCATTAAGCCACCTTTCCAGAGACAAGAGATACCACTTTAGTGTTGTCGATAGCAATGTCGTCACTCTTAATACCTTCTTCAAGAAGTTTATTGATAGTCTCTTTTGCCATACGCTTACTCTCAAGTTCGGTTTTCTCATCAAACTGTTTTTCTAATGAAGCCAGAACATCTTCATTTTTCTTTTCGATATTCTCAGCTAAAATTTTTGCTTCATTCATGCTGTCGGCAACAATCTCTTTGGCTTTCGCTTTGTTGGCAGCCAATTGAGTTTCAGCGGCTTTCGCCTCATCTTTTGATGCCTGTAGTTTTGCTTCTATCTCTCTTAATTGATTAGCAATTCTCTCTTGTCTACCTTTGAAGAACCCTTTAATAGGATTAGCTATTAAGTAGTATAAAAGTCCCGCAAAGATTGTAAAGTTGAGAACTCTATACCAAAAGTCAGAGTTTGACATGGTAACATTGTGGTGTTCACCACCTGAGGCCATTGTCACAACCGGTAACACAAAAGCAATAGCTAATGCAATTTTGTTAACTTTCATTCTCCATCCTCCTTTTTTATAGATTGCTCATTTTTCTTTTTAAGCTCTCTTTGAATAGAGGCAATTGGTCAGAGAGTGCTTTCTCTAACTCATCTTTACTTTTTGAAAGCTCACTTAAGAACGACTGATATTTCTCATCAAGTTCTTTGATTTTGCTCTCAACTTTGCTCTCTGCTAAAGCTTTCGCTTCATTGACAGCTTTTTCTCTAATAGCGTTTGCTTCTGCTTTGGCTTCAGCAATTACTGCATCCGCTTTGGCATGAAGTTCATCACTGTTTCCCAATATCTCTTCAGCATTTTTTAAATCACTTGCAATAGAGCTGTCTCTATCATCCATAAACTTTAGCAATGGTTTAAAGAGCATTTGATTTAATAAAAATAGAAGAGAGAAGAAAACAACGAGAACAAACAACATCAAACCAGGGTTCAGGTCAAGCATTTAAACTCCTCAAAAAATTTGGCGTATTATAACTTGTTTGATGTAATAGGTCTATTAAAACTTAGGGGATTAAAACCACTTTTAGCACGAAAAATAGGAAACTTTGGAGCCTTCATAGTGATTCATTTACGGATAAACTATAAACAATTATAAGATTTAATTATCAATCATAAAAAGATTTGTAAAAATATTCTTTTTTATTTTTAATAAAAGCCCGAAAAATAGTCATTTAGAGCTATTTTAGAAAAGCAAAGATCATTTTGTATGGTTTTGTTTGAAAGCAATATAGATGGAAAAGTATTAAATTACGATGCTAAAAAGGTAGCAAAAAAGTTATTTTTTTAAAATTATCCATTGTTACTATTCGTATCAAGAATAAGGGAAAGTTATAGAGTGTAACTATCCCAGCATAGCAAGAAATTTCTGCAGTTCTGTTTCACTTTTGAAAGAAATTTCAAGCTTGTCTTGTTTAAGTTTAAAAGCAAAAGGAAGTTTTTTAGAGATGTCCTCTTTGTGGTTAAGTATAAAACTTTGCTGTTTTGTGGGGTTTTTTGGCGTTACACCTTGAACTTCTTTGCTGCGTTTAGCCAAAAGTTCAGCCTCACGTACACTGAGTTTCTGTCCGATAATAGTATCTACCATCAGTTTCTGCTCATCATTAGTAAAACCTACCAACACTTTCGCATGACCTTGTGAAATATCACCGTGAATTAACTTTTCCTGTACATAATCACTCAATGAGAGCAACCGAAGGGTATTGGTGATCTGTGATCGACTCTTATTGACAATTTCAGAAAGTCTATCATGTGTAATCTCATACACCTTAATCAACTCATCATAAGAGTGAGCCAACTCTATCGCATTGAGATTTTCCCGCTGGATATTCTCAATCAGAGCCAATTCACGTAGTTTTGCTTCATCGATATCTACATCGGCAATAATTGCCTTGATGGTCTCTAATCCAGCTAGTTCATGAGCTCTTAAACGACGCTCACCGGCAACCAATAGATAGCTGTCACCTTTATCGACCACCACAATCGGCTGCAGCAATCCATGCTGCTTAATTGATTCACTCAGCTCTAACAGTGCCTCTTGATCAAAGTGCTTACGAGGTTGATAAGGATTGGGAGAGATTTTCTCTGTAGCAATCTCTTCTATTTGTCCTTTTTTAGGAGTTTGACCATATCTTGCCTCATTTTCATACGCCTTACCGACTTCATCCAGAATGGCTCCTAGCCCTCTACCCAGTGCCACCGCTTATCCTTTTCTGGTAATACTTTTAGCCAAATCTCGATAAGCAATAGCCCCTTTTGACTTAAAAGCATACTCCGTAACCGGCTGCCCGAAACTCGGTGATTCGGCAACTTTAATATTTCGAGGCACGATAATAAACTCATTTTTTCTATCTACAAAAAGCATATCTTTAAAGTGGTGCGAAAGATCATCCAGCACCTGCTTAGAAAGATTGTTTTGAGACGAATACATGGTCGGTAAGAACCCTTTGATCGCCAATTTTGGATTGATTGACTTTTTCAGTAAATTGATGGTATTTAACAGTTGTGCCAACCCCTCAAGGGCAAAAAACTCACACTGTATCGGAATAATCACCGAATCGGCTGCTCCCAACGCATTGATTGTAATTGGTCCCAATGCCGGCGGTGAATCGATCAAAATATAATCATAACTCCCTCTAATCGACTCTAACGGCTTTTTCAACATCAGCTCACGATCTTTTCGCTTGGCATCATAAAACTCTTTTTCGATACCGACCAAACCAATATTAGCCGGAACAAGATCAAGGTTCTTGGTTTTGGATTTTAATATCACTTCAGTTACTTTTTTAATCCCGATTAATACATGATACACATTATACTCATAATCATTCCGGTTAAATCCCAAGCTGGTAGTAGCATTGGTTTGCGGATCGGCATCAATGAGTAGTACTTTTTTACCGTTTTTTGCTAATGCTGCAGCAAGATTAACGGCGGTGGTTGTCTTGCCGACTCCACCTTTTTGATTGGCTATGGCTATTATCTCACTCATCTTAAACTATATACTCTCTCATTATCAATTATTAATGAGCCATCTTCTTGTAAAATGGCATCGTTCAAGCTTTTATATATCCCCAATATATTAGCAAAAGTTTCTCTACTGGCGGAAAATTCTATCGCAAATTTACTAAATACCTCCTTCCAAGAAGGTCGCTTTTTTAAAGCTTCAAAGTACCTATTGAGCAAAAAATCCCTCTCAATATTGAGATTTAGTGCTTCAAATTTATTAGCGTTTTTTTGTAAATTTATTCCCATTCCACATAGAAGCACACGGTCTATTTTTTTTGTGATAGTACCGCCGATTTTATGTTGAAAACTGTATAGATCATTGGGCCATTTGAGCCACACATCCTCTGAATAGTTGGCTAATATCTCTTTCATAATAAATGAAAAATAGATCGATGCGGAACTCAAAGGGAGGTCTGGAGTTAAATCTTCCAAACGTAGAGCAAAAGAGAAAAAAAGATTGCCTTTTCCTCCTTCCCAACGGTTTTCCCGACTGCCTATCCCCTCTGTCTGCTCTGCCGCTACTACAGCAACCGGAGCAGTAAGCCGCTTGGTGCGCAACGCTTCGATGAGATAGGTCTGTGTCGAGGGCAACGTATCAAAGTAGTGTATTTCCAACTTTTAACCCTCGGCTTACACAATAAGATTTGGCATCCATTGCCTTTTTGGAAGGAGCTTGCAGTTCACCGATTTTTAGACTGCCTTGTTGGCATCCCAATATTACACCATCGTCTTCTATTGCCAAAATTTCTGATCTCTTATTGGTACTCTGAGTTTCAATCAATTCGATATTTGAAAGTTTAACCCCTTTCACCGTAAAGATACCCGGCCATCCAAAAAATCCTCTATATTGGTTATAGATCGTAGCAGCATTGCCAAAATCAATCTCACCGTCTAATTTTTTGATTTTTTTGCAGTGCGTCGCTTCCGCTCTGATTTGGGTTATCGGTTTGAGTGCTTCAAATTGATGGACGACGGTTCGGGTTAATGCTGCCGCATCTTGACTCAACTGATCCATTAGTGCCGGCAAGGTCATCGTCATAGGAATCTCAAAATAGCGATACGCCAAAATCGGACCGCTATCCAACCCCTCTTCCATCAGCATTGCCGTTACCCCGCTAAATTGATCACCATTAAGCAATACCTGCTGTACCGGACTGGCTCCGCGATAGTAAGGCAGCAGGGAGGCATGAAGATTGATACACGGTGCGATATCGAGTATCTTTCGAGGCAGCATCTGCCCAAATGCCGCAACAATAATATAATCCGGCTTGGCATCCACTATCGCCTCATAGATACCCTCATCACTTAGTTTCAAAGGCTGTAAAACCTTCAAACCGTATTCTAAAGCCAAGGTTTTAACCTCCGGAGCTTTCAACTCTTTTTTCCGTCCTACCGGACGATCCGGCTGAGTCAGCACCAATGGTATCTCAATATTTACATCATCCACCAGTGTTTGCAGTATCACACGGGCATAATCAGGAGTTCCCATATAAACAATACGTTTTTTCAATTTAACGACCCCCTCTTTTTTAATGGCATTATAACAAAAGATGATAAGGCTCCCCCCATGGATTATGAAGCTTTTGGATGGGGAATAGTATAATTCAGAGATTTTTAACCTGAGTTCGACGGGATATCATAGTCACAGCTTTACGAGGTTTTTTGTAGGCAAAGTCAAATTTTTGCGGGACTAACGAGTTAATTCAAAA
>JACXUN010000036.1 GCA_014763905.1 Campylobacterales bacterium | reverse complement strand
GAGTTTATTACGAAGACACCGATGCCGGAGGGATCGTTTATCATACCAACTACATCAAATATTGCGAACGGGCAAGAAGCGAGCTTTTTTTTGAACAAGGGAAGCTCCCTTTTGACGGTGACCGCAGCGGTTTTGTGGTCAAAAAGATTCATGCTGACTTTATCGGTATGGCAAAACTTGGTGATATCATCGAAGTCAGAACCAAAGTTCTCAAAATCAAAGCCGCTTCGGTTCTCCTCGAACAGACTATCTACAAAGAAGAAACGTGTATCTTCTCTATGGAGATTCTCTTGGTTTTTGTCCGTCAAGGGAGGCCTAAACCGATTCCGGAATCTTTACTTGAAATGTTTAGATGAAAACCATGTCGATTGTAATTAAGAATTTATAATATATAATCATAACCATGAAAAAATTACTAATCTTTACACTACTGGTTTTGATGGGGATTCAATTCGTTCCGATGAATGTTCCCGCAGAGGTGCCGACCAAGGCAGATGAGGAGTTACAAACTCCTGCAGAAGTTGAAGCGATTTTAAAGCGTGCCTGTTTTGATTGTCACTCCAATCATACAAATTTCCCATGGTACAGCTCTATCGCTCCGGCTTCATGGTTTACCAAAATGCATGTCAAAGAGGGACGAGAGCATATGAACTTCTCGACATGGGCAAACTATGACGATGAGAAGAAGCTCAAATATCTTCAAAAGATTCCTAAAGCGATTGAAAACAACAAAATGCCACTCCCTAGTTATCTGCTTATTCATAATGAAGCAAAACTCAGTGAGGATGATAAAAAAATCATCAGTGACTGGGCGAATGAAGCGGCTTTTGATTTGGAATAATTTTCTTCTTACACCATGAAAACTCTGCCCTTTCGGCAATACCCCGCCTTGGATATCGTAAAGATATTTGGTATATCCCTGAGCAGGAATGGTAAAAGCGTTGACCGATTTGATGGACGATTTAAATTAGAGATGCAGCTCATTACCGATCAATTGTGAACTATGTAGATAGTTACCGCCACCCCACAGCGGTGTAACAAACAGTATCAAAGTCCAGATCAGTATGCTGCGTCGATACCGGACCAAACCAAGCTACCGTTTGTTTTTCAGATATCGCTCGATACCTTCGGCAATCCCTTTAGCCACAAGTTCTTGATAATAGCTGTTGAGAAGATTTTTACCCTCTTGGGGATGGGTAATATAACCGGTTTCGACCAAGATCGCAGGCATCTGAGCTCCGACCAAAACCCAGAAGTTTGCCGGTTTAACCCCGCCGTCTTCGAGATGACCGTAATGTGACTGGACAGAGCTGACTATCTCATGATCGACATCCAATCCCAATTTATGAGACTCGACAATTTTTTCCCGATTGAGCAGGGAGAGATAGGCATTTTTGGTGTAGTAGTCTTTGTCTTGAAACATCACACTGTTCTCTTTTTCTGCGGCATCTTTGGCACGTTGGGTTTGAGCCGGTGAGAGATAGTATATCTCTAACCCTTTGAAGATATTTTCTTGAGCCTTATTGGGTGCCGCATTGGCATGGATGGAGATAAAGATATCAGCTCGCTTTTCATTCGCATACTCAGTTCGTTTGGGCAGTTCGACAAAACTGTCTTGGTTTCGGGTCATATAAACCTGAAAGCCCATACTCTCCAGTTTGGTTTTGAGTTTTTTTGAGATCGAGAAAACCACCGTTTTTTCAATGCGATCTTGACCGCCTAAAGCACCGCTGTCCTTACCGCCGTGTCCGGCATCAATTACTACAATATAACGATTGATTGGACTGTCGGTACTTTTAAATTTGGTTTTTTTATCGGCATTGGCTAAGGTGACTCCCTCAATGGTCGCTTTTTGTCCATGAACTAGCGGAATGGCCAATACTTTACCCTGATACGCATGGCGATCCAAAGCTTTCTGCTTCGATTGGATAACGACACGCAGCCGCTCCGGAGAGTTTTGCCCCATTTTAAACGACTCCACTGTCCTAAAGGTGTGCTGAGAGATTCCTTTGCCGTCTGGAAGGGTGGCACCGTAAATATCATACACATATTTAGTGACTCCCTCTTTACCGGGAATAGAAAAATAGGTGACCCGTTCGATATCAGAGGTAAAATAGAGTTTCAGTTCGGCTTGACGGATTTGACTCTTTACAAAATCGTTTTTTGCAAAGAGTAGATTAGAGAGTAGTAGAAAGAAAAAAAGTATCGGTATCGATAACCGAGGTCTATTGCGTTGACTGCTCACCATTAATAAGCTTCTCCATTAGTTCTTTGACGGTTATAATCTCATTAAGACGATATCCATTTGCACCGGTGAAGAAGAGTCCTGTTTCAACAATCCCGTCATAAGCATCACTCAGCCTATCTGCGATACAGTATCCTACAGCTTTTGCCTCTTCACCCCGATGACACGGTGTCACACAGTTTGAGATACAAGCAACTTTCGGTGCCGTACCGGCTTCGATATCGGCATGAAGCTGAGTTCGTATCCCCCGAGCCGGATATCCTACCGGTGATTTAAAGAGTTTGATATCTTCTTCTTTGGAATTGACGATCATCTCTTTCATTACCACACTGGCATCACACTCGATTGTACCGATAAATCGTGTACCCATCTGGACACCGTCGGCTCCCAGCTCTATCATTTTGACGATATCGTCATGATCCCAAACCCCACCGGCGGCAATCACCGGGATATCACCCCAGCTTTTTGCCTCTTCGACGACTGGCGGTAAGATCGCTTCAAGTTGGTTCTCCGGTTTGAAACAATCTTCGTATTTGAATCCTTGATGTCCGCCGCTAAGCGGTCCCTCGACGATCACCGCATCCGGTAATCGATTGTGTGTCTTTTGCCATCGTCGGCATAAAATTTTCAGAGCTTTAGCCGTCGATACGATTGGTATGAGAGCCACATTCGGGTAATCTTTGGCGGCATCCGGCATCGTCAACGGTAATCCGGCTCCGGTAATAATCATATCGGCTCCCGCTTCACATGCATCCCGCACTACCCGGCCGTAATCGGTTTGGGCATAAAGGATATTACATGCCAACGGACGATCCCCACATATTTTTCGGGCATTTTCAAAAATCTTCTTCAGGGCTTCAGCACAATAGAAATTCTTCGCCTCGTAAGGTCGATTTTGGATATTTCTATGGCTAAATTCCCGATTGTTGTAAATCCCTGTACCAACACTGGAGATCACGCCCAATCCACCCTCTAGGCTTACATTCCCCGCTAACTGATCCCATGATATACCGACACCCATACCCCCTTGGATAATAGGTTTCTCGATGGTATATTTTCCGATTTTTAATGATTTGAATGCCACTCTACTTTACCTTTACTTTTGCAAATTTGCGTTTACCCACTTGCAAGATATACTCCCCGGAGCTTAAATTAAGCTGATCATCACTGATCTTCTCTTGATCCACTCGCACTGCTCCCTGTTTGATATCTCTTCTTGCTTGAGAAGTTGAAGGCTCAATTCCGGCATCTACTAACGCTTTACAGATCCAAATATCTGCTTCAACTTCACACTCAATCATGTCGGTAGGTAATTGATTTGATTTAAACACATTATCAAACTCACTCTTTGCCATAGTAGCCAACTCTTCATTATAAAACCTTGCGGTTAACTCCAAAGCAAGATTTTCTTTGGCAATTTTCGGGTGAAGTGTCCCATTCGCTACATCTTCCTTGGTTTTCGCAATCGCTTCGAGTGATTTTTCACTCAATAGCTCATAATAACGCCACATCAACTCATCAGAAACCGAGAGGGTTTTTGCATAGATATCTTTTGGATCTTCGGTGATTCCAATATAGTTATTGAGGGATTTACTCATCTTCTGTACCCCGTCAAGCCCTTCTAAAATCGGCATCATCAATACCGCCTGCTCTTTTCCCGTACCGTAGACTCTCTGAAGGTGTCGTCCCATAAGAAGGTTGAACTTCTGATCAGTTCCGCCGATTTCAACATCACTTTTCAGCTCCACACTGTCATACCCCTGAAGCAGCGGATATAAGAACTCCGAAATCGCAATACTCTGTCCCGATTTATAGCGTTTTTCAAAATCGTCACGTTCTAGCATTCGTGCCACGTTAAAGGTAGTGGTCAATGCTACCATTCCCCCTGCTCCCAGCTTCTCTAACCAAGAGGCGTTGAACACCACTTCAGTTTTGGATTCATCCAGTACCTTGAAGACCTGCTCTTGGTAGGTTTTGGCATTGACCATAATGGTTTCACGATCCAATACTTTTCGGGTTTCACTCTTCCCGGTCGGATCACCGATCATTGCGGTGAAGTCACCGATAAGTAACTGAATCCGTCCTCCATGATTTTGAAAGGTTCGTAATTTCTGAAGCAGTACGGTGTGTCCTAAATGAAGATCAGCTCCTGTCGGATCAAACCCCGCTTTGACAGTATAAGTGGTTCCCTCATTATAGAATGCGGTAACCAATTTCTTAATCCGTTCCATATCGATAATCTCTGCCGTTCCACGGGATATCTCACTTAATGCGGTTTCAATCAATTCAGTCGTTGACATCTTCTTTCCTCTTTTCAATATTTAATGTTTATAAGCATCGTTTAGACTAATAATATCTATCAGTTTAAACTTTTTGCTCAATTTCTCTTTGAGTTTACTGCTCTTTTTCTCTTTACTCTCGACCTCAATCTTACAGAACTCAGCCGTCTCACTGCTGGTAATCCCCAGCTCGATACTCAATACATTGAGATCCATCAATGCCAGTTTATGTAACAGGTCAGCCAACACCCCTTTACGGTTCTGCAAACTGATGATCAGCTGATAGCGTGAGGATTTATTATTGACCCAGCTTACATAGATCATCGGCTCATGCTGCTGCATCTTTTTATACGCCTCTTGACACAATTTATGATGAATGATCACTTTATCATCTTGGTAAAATGCCACGATCTGATCCCCGATTTTTGGGTGACAGCAGTAATCAAACTCGATACTTCGTATCGGCTTATTAGCGATAAAGGTAAAATGCTCTTGCACCGACTCTTCCGGATAGCTAAAATCATCGCTCAACTCATTTTGATACCGATGAATCAGCTGTTCTAATACTTCGCGGTAGGTCTGACGATTATCGGTTACATTATCCAGACTCTCTTTATAACTACTCTCTTCAAAAATACTCTCCAACTCTTCAGCCGGACGTTCTAAAAGATTACCGAAGATATTGATCGCACTGAGTCGATTACAAGCTCGAATCTTTTGGCGGCAAGCACTTTTGATCCCCTCTTTGGCTTTGGAGGTTTTCACGGCATCAAGCCATGAACAGTGTACCTGAGCCTCATCATCGGTCAATATACGTACAATATCTCCGTTTTTAAGTGTACTCAAAAGCGAAGCTTTCTGCTTATTGATCAATGCTCCGACTGCCTTGTCTCCGATTTCAGAGTGAACGGTGTATGCAAAATCCAACGTGACGGCATCTCGCGGCAGGGTAAAATGATCTCCTCTTGGAGAAAAGACAGAGATATCATCCGAAAAGAGATCCCCTTTTGCCAAGGCATAAAACTCTTCTAAGGACTCATTTTGATACTGAAGCGACTCCAGCCACTCTAAGTTGACCTCTTGTTTCTCACGTCCGCCACTCTTATATCGCCAGTGAGCCGCGACTCCGAACTCAGCCGTTTTGTGCATCTCGTAGGTACGAATCTGAGCCTCGATAATCCCTTCATCATGAAAAAGAGTCGTATGAATGGTTCGATACCCGTTCTCTTTTGGCAGCGTGACATAATCTTTGAACCGAGAGATAATCGGCTTATAGTTGATATGCAGCAATCCTAGTACTTTATAACAATCGATATCCTCTTTGACCAAGATACGCATCGCCAAGAGATCCAGAATCTCATCGATACCGATCCCTTTTCGCTGCATCTTTTGGTACATCGAATAGTAGTGTTTGACTCGTCCGATGACCTCAAATTGATCTTTTTTAAATCCGTTATGCAACATCAAGTTTTGTACCTGCCGGATAAAAGTGTTGAGTTTGAGTTGAAGATTTTGACTGTTTCGTTTGATATACTCTTCAATTTCACCATAGGCATTCGGATAGATATAGTAGAAGCTCAAATCTTCTAAACGGTTTTTCAGCATCGATATACCCAATCGATGGGCAATCGGAGCATAAACCACCATGGTCTCCTCGGCAATACGCAACTGCTTATGCGGCGGGAGAGCCTCCAAGGTCATCATATTATGCAGCCTGTCACACAGTTTGACTACCAATACCCGTACATCTTTGATCGATAAAAGCAACATCTTTCTAAAGGTTAAGGCGGAAGAGATCAGTTTCTGATTGGAAGTTGACGGAATCAACTCTTCATCACGGATCACTTCAATCTTGGTCAACCCTTCGACCAAAAATGCCACATCATCCCCAAAAAGCTCTCGAATCTCCTCAATCGTGTAGTCGGTATCTTCGACCACATCATGCATCAAAGCTGCCGCAACCATCGACTCATCACTGGAGATCAATGCGGTGATCGCCGCAACTAAAATCGGATGAATGACATACGGTTCCCCGCTTTTACGGGTCTGTCCTTTATGTGCATATTTGGAAAGTTTTAGGGCTTCTCGAATGAGTTCAGAGGGATCAATGTAGGCGAAGAGGAGTTTCTCAGCCTCCTCTATAGTAGTGACTTTGGCTACTTCGCTGAGTAAAGCCTCCAAGCATTAACCCTCGTCAGTAATAATAATCTTACCTTCTGCAATCTCTACTAAGGCAATATCGGTAAATTTTTCTACTTTTGGATCCATATTCACCATCGGTGTCGCACCGGCGGCAATCTCTTCTGCTCGTTTTCCAACGGCTGCTGCCAATAGATATCGATTATAATCAAGCCGCTCTAATGCTTTTGCTGCTAATTTTTCTATTTTCATTTCAAACCTTTATGCTATATTTTGTGAACAATGGAACAGAGGTCTTGGTTACCATTGATAATTGCCAGAAGATTACCTTTTTCAAACATATTACAGACAATAATCGGCATATTGTTATCTCGTGCCAAAGCGATTGAGGTGTCGTCCATCACTTTAATATGCTCGTTCAACGCCTGATCATAACTGAGGGACGGCAATTTTACCGCATCTGGATATTTGTTCGGGTCTTTATCATAGACACCGTCTACTTTGGTGGCTTTGATGATCATTTGAGCTTCGATCTCCGTTGCTCTCAATGTCGCTGCCGTATCGGTCGTAAAGAAAGGATTTCCGGTACCTCCAGCAAATACCACGACTCTTCCTTTTTCGAGGTGTCGTTTGGCTCTACGGACAATAAACGGTTCACCGATCTCTTGCATATCGATTGCAGAGAGCAGTCTCGTTTCCAATCCGGCATGTTCAAATGCCTCTTGAAGAGCCACTCCGTTGATAGCCGTCGCCAACATCCCCATATAGTCGGCACTGGTTCGTTTAATGACTCCATCCGCCGATGCCGAAACACCGCGAATGATATTTCCACCACCGATTACAACCGCTACTTCAATATCATTTTCGACAAGCTGCTTGATCTCTTCAGAGATAAAATGAAGGATTTGCGTATCAATTCCGTAACCATTTTCGCCCGCCAAAGCTTCACCTGAAAACTTTACCAAAACACGTTTTTTTACCATAGTCTGCAACCCTTGTTTTAAATTGGGATTTTACCCTAAAGTACTTAAATTTGGTTGACTTACCATATGGTAAAAAAGAGCTTATTATTGTATAATCATGTTAAAAATAATTAACAACTTATGTTATAATTACAAAAACAAAAAAGGTTACCCATGTTCATTCTCTCTCCTGAAGATAAAGCCATTATATTAAATAGTATTCGAGATATCCCTGATTTTCCTAAGCCAGGTATCATTTTCAAAGACATCAGCACCCTACTGAATAATCCACACGCATTTCAAACGCTGATGAATCATCTGGAAGCCCGTTATTCCGGTTATGATTTAGACTATATAGCGGGTATTGATGCCCGGGGATTTATATTTGGTTCCATATTGGCCGATCGATTGGGAATCGGTTTTGTGCCGGTACGAAAAAAAGGCAAACTCCCTTATACCACCGTATCGGAAAAATATACTCTGGAGTACGGATTTGATGAAGTCGAGGTGCATATCGATGCGTTTAGAGAGACCAAAAATGCCAGAGTGTTGTTGATCGATGACCTGATCGCTACCGGTGGAACCGCCAAAGCAGCTGCTTCACTGATCAATAAAGTCGGAGCCAATTGTGTAGAGTGTTGTTTTATCGCAGAGTTAGCGTTTCTCAATGGAAAAGCTGAGTTCGAGAGTGAAGTCTATAGTGTCTTAACTTTTTAAGACACTATAGGGAAAAGATATTAGAGACCATCTCCGGCAGCGGCTTTGTCAATCATACTGACCATCGCGTCGCTAATACTTTTCGCATACTCAAGTAGTTCCGGAGGAAGGGTATGTCCACCTGAGATCATCATATCAAGAGCCATTGTATAGAGCCAAATTTCACCGTCCGGATTCTCTACAATTCCAACACGGCACGGCATAAATCCTACATACTCCGGAGAGAAGCTTAAGAATTTATCGGCAATAGCCGGAGAACAGTAAGCTCGGATATGCGTATAGAGACCACCGTCTTTCATAAATTTACCGTTTCTTGGCATGGTTTTTTCATCTACACGTGCCAATCCACTCTCTTCAGCGACTTCATCAAGAATCTCAAGAGCATTCTCAATTGCCTCTTCCTTACTCACATCTTCAGGGATAACCAATTTTCTCTTAAGGATCATTCCTTTAGCCGGGTTTCCTGTTGTTAGTATCGTATCACCCATCTTGGCATAGAGTTCTAACGCTCTTGGATCCATTTGGCTAATACTAGATCCATACTTCACCATCATCGTAGCAATACCTATTACGACCACTAAACCGATCAAGGCAAGTATTGTTTTGATAAAATTCATCGTGTCTCCTTATTAAACGTAGGTTTGAGTTTCTTTGTCTAGGCAATTATAGAAGAAACAATTTGAATCTAAGATTAATTATACTTATGTTTTTAAATCGGATTATTTTATTTTTTAGATTGTTTCTTTTTTATCCATAAAAAATAAAAAAAACTTAATATCATAAAAATTATGCCCCATATTCAACTCTCATTTATCAAAATAGTCTATTATAGATTTAAAAACGGAGTAACACAATGTTTAAACCCCTCAATGTATTTGGCGAACCTTTAGAAGTTTGCAGTAAACGCCCTATGACCGGTTTTTTTCGTGATGGATCTTGTAACTCCGGTATCGATAACCCGGGATGGCATACCGTCTGTATCTTGGCGACGGAAGAGTTCTTGGCTTATTCCAAACAAATAGGCAATGATCTCTCTACCCCCATGCCGCAGTACAACTTTCCCGGTGTCAAACCCGGTGATCGATGGTGTTTGGCTGCCGGTAATTTTCTACGATCTCTACGAGACAATATAGCACCCCAAATCTATCTGAACGCCACCCATCAGGTGATCTTGGAGTATGTAAGTCTGGAGACATTGAAAAAATATGCGGTGGATGTAGAACGGAATGTGAATTCATAAGTCATAGTGTTCGAGGTAAATATGACCCTCCTCTTCATCGGCGGCTTTATGGATAAACGAACCGGTATCGTCAAAGCGTATCAACAGCAATTCCAACAAAACTTTCCTACCCTCCATTCCGAGTACTATCAATGGGACGAAAAACGAAAAGTGAAGATTGAATCAACGCTTTGACGATGCTCTCTATCGCATACTCTTGATCGAAAAGATGCTCTTTTAATGCCTATTCTAGCTCTTGGCTGAGTTGGTTGTAGTTTTCTTTATTGGATTTCATGATTTTATGTTTATTGTACTTGTTTTGAGGTAGATTTTTGCTTAGCATCTGAGTTCAATAATAGCCAGAACAAAGAAATGGAAATCTCTCAAAACCAAAATTGACAAATTAGACTCTATGATATATAATTATCATTTATATCATAGGATAAATGATGCAAAAAAATAGAGATATGTTTTGAACAAAATTTGGATAAACATAAACATCAAAGACAAAATTTAGAAAAGATTTTAAGTTCATTGAAAAACTCAAACTGATATAAAAAGGAGCGTATTATCGCCAATATAAATTTGATGATCGATTTTCCCAGCATCTTTCGCTTGGATCAAAATATAAAAGGTTAAAAGCTCAACAATGC
>JACXUN010000035.1 GCA_014763905.1 Campylobacterales bacterium | reverse complement strand
CATCTATACTATGTTATATCGATCAATAATTTTTTTGAGACGCCTTTTTAAATTTTTGAGTGCTTCCTCTGCATTTTCACCTTCAGAGACTAGAGATTCAAACTCATCAAACTGAATTTTTGCTACCCAACCGATTTTGGTATGGCGTTTTACGCCAACGAATCGTACTTCTCCAAAATGTTCTTTTGCCATTTCATAGATGGTATCGATTCGTTGATCTAATGTTTTTGCTGTTATCGTCTAATATTCCTTAAAAAATTTCTGTGTATTATAACCTATAAACTCTCTATATTCCCAACAACACGCCCCACAATTTGGATCTCATCGACAGAAACTCTCTCCGGTGAGTAGGAGGGGTTGTCGGATATTAATTCGATCATGCCGTCTGTTTGCTGTCGAACTCTTTTGATAAAGAGTCCGGCATTCACGGTATTGACCACATAGATTCCCTCTTTGTGTACATTTTTCTGTTCCCGATCCAGCAAAACAATGGAACCATCTTGCAGCGTTGGCTCCATAGACTCTCCGTCAACATTGATTGCTTCAATCGTATTTAGATTTGAAGCCGTTAAATTTTCCATAATACGTCGATCTAACGCTAACAGCTCATACTCCTCATCAAAACTAAAGGCACCTCCACCTGCACTGGCTCTAACATCGGAGAAGTAACGCACTTTAAAAAATTTATCCGTTTCCCCTGCCAACATATCAACGGCTTGATCGAAAAAAAGCCAATTGATACTCAATTTTTTCATCGCACAAAACTCCATAATCTCTTTGAAAGGGATAGAGTTTCGCTTTTTCATGGTAGCAAAAGTCGCTTGAGGGATCGCTAAAGCCAATGCCACATCTTTATCGTAAACCTTCCGCCCCTCTTTTTCGGCAGAGATGATATCTTTTAATTTTTCAATGACAGATTTGAAATCAAGCATGAGGAACTCCTTTTTTATATTATATGACAATTTGACATATTTTTTACTTAATTGAAAAAAAAATAGTATGATAGGAAATATTATATGACAAAGGGAGAAGTTATGAATATAAAAGTCGACATCAATACATTACGTCAAGCAATCAAGCAAGGGTGTAAAACCGTTTCAGATTTAGCCCGTTATATCAAAGTAGAGTCTGCTTTTTACTCTACTCCTATTTTAATCAAGCAATAAAACTTGGACTTTATCACCTATCTCTTTAGATGTATCTTCTTCAGAAGTAACCAGTAGAGCTGTACTGCCTAACATATTGGTCAGTATGGCACTGCTTCCGCTTTTTTTACCCTCAAAGTCTACGAAATAGTTTCCATTCTCCAATGTTAGATTACAGGCTGTAAACTCTGCTTTTTTCTGTCGTTTAGGAAAAGGGGTCCTTAATATGGCTTCTACTTTTTTAATCGAACAGTGACCTTGCTGTAATTTTTCTATAAGAGGAATCACATAAAGTAAAGCGGTAACCGTTGCGGAATAGGCAAATCCCGGTAAACCGACGATAAACTTATCATCTTTTTTTGCTACCATAATATGCTGTCCCGGTTTGACCCGTACTCCTTTGAAAAGCACCTCACAACCCAACTCAACAATCACATCCTTGACAAAATCAAAATCACCGACACTCACACCCCCCGTGGTCACGACGATATCACTCTGAGCTAATGCGGTTTTGATTCCGTACAAAATACTCTCTTTGTCATCATGGATGCAGCCTAACTGTATCGGTTCACCATTATATTTTTTTACCATGACTTCCAAGATATAGTTATTGCTGCTGCGTATTTGTGCGGGGGAAGTCTGCTGCTCTCCTAACTCTAATAGCTCACTGCCGGTTGATAAAATGGCAACTTTCGGTTTTTCATAAACCAGAGGAGAAACAATATTCAAACTTGCCATGACTCCAATCTCGGCAAAATTTATTTTGGTTCCCTTACTGATAAGTTTATCCCCTTTTGCATAGTTTTCTCCAACCGCTCTAACTGCAAATCCCAACTGAACCACTTCATCGATCAGAATTTCATCGCCTTCGACGGTTACGTTTTCGATTGGGATAAGCGTATCAGCCCCCTCCGGCATCAATGAACCGGTAAAGGTTTTAATACAACTGCCATGAAAAACTGATTCTTTCAGATCTGCACCGGCAGGATTAATACTGGCTATTTTGAGTCGTCCCTGTGCTAAATCTTCATGTTTGACAGCGTATCCGTCCATTGCCGATGTCGGTAACTCGGGAGAGTTATGGTCTGCTACAATATCCTCCGCCAATACATAACCCAAAGTATCCATTAGATACCGCTTGGAGCTTTTGTATTGACTAATCTTTATCTCTTCAATAATCTGCATCGACTCATCAAAATGTAAAAATGGCATTATTGAACCTCTTTTGATGATTTGAGCAGACCACTGCCTTCCATCGGTGTGCTTCGATCTGCGGCATAGATACGTTCACCATTGACGACATCATACTTCCAGATAGGAGCATTGGCTTTGAAATCTTCGACAAACTCATCAATTAACTCTAATGCAACCCGACGTTTCGGTGAGAAAACCGCAGAAATATAAGAAGAGGTATGAACCGGAACATCACCGATGGCATGAGCCATTTTGACTTTAGCTCCACGCCCAGCCGCTTTTTTTACCCAATTATCAAACCATACTTGTAATATCGGCTCATAGATATCAAAGCTAAGTGCTTCGATATCGCTTTCGGCTCGTATCGTCCCGACAAAAGGAATATAGGCTCCGTAGTTTGAGTGAGACTCCTCATCCAGCCATCTACCAAAAATGGATTTGATATCTAAAGGACCATGATAAAGTTCCATCTCAACCTCCACATACCGGTGGTAAAATAGCAATGCGGTCTCCATCCTGAAGTACACGGTTCAAATCGTTAGTCATCTCATCGTTAACCGCGACGGCACACCGATCAAGCCACTTTTCCAGCTCTTCTCTCTCTTGCAATACAGCAGCCACCTCTGCTAACGTAGTTGCTTCGATCTCCAAGGGCTTACAGTTTATGGGACCCAAAAATTCTACTTTAACCATTATTCATACCTTCTTTGTCCGAAATTCCTCAGATTATAAAAGTTGTTTGATATAATTACGCTTAATCCCGAAAAATAAGGCAAGCTACAGTGATATTTGGTTCTATAAGCTATCTTAATCTTTTACCTTTTCAGCTTTTTCTCAAACGTCGTCTCAAACACCCTGCTTCCAAAATGGCATTTAACTATAAACGTAATGTTCCCAGTCAGATCAACAAAGCTTTGAGAAGACGAGATGTTCATGCCGGGTTCATCTCTAGCGTTGAATCATCCCCTTATCCCTGTACCGATCTGGGAATCATTGCCAATCGTGCTGTTTACAGTGTTTTTGTGATTGAGGGAGAAAATCAGATGGATCAAGAGTCGGCTACTTCTAACCGATTGGCTAAACTCCTGAATCTTCAAGGCAAAGTCATAATCGGAGATAAAGCACTTAAATATTATCTGGAGGGAGGAGAGGGAATTGATTTGGCAACGGAATGGTTTAACCGTACATCGCTACCCTTCGTTTTTGCCCGTTTATGTTTTAATTCTCATCATAAAACGGTTAAAAAACTTGCCAAAGAGTTCACACAAACTCCTGTCAAAATTCCGCAGTATATTCTGAAAAAAGAGGCGAATCGCCGGGGTATTACCCCCAAGCAGTTACTTTGGTATCTCGACCATATCAGTTATGATATGGACTACCGAGCCAAAAAGTCTCTCAAAAAATTTTTAAAAGCCGCTAAAAATCGTAAGTAACCCCAGCTGATACAGCATCTAAATCCGGGGCATTATTTTTGAGAATCATTCTTTCATAGTCAACAAATAGACCAATCCCAGTCTCTTGATCTCCGGTGCCGTCAAATGGTCTGGTGTAACGTCCCTCTTTTGGCACATCATTTGAGAGATCCACTTCGATACCCGCTCCGGCTGCAAACGATTCGCTGTCAACATGCGGCAAATCCCCTTTGACTTTCGTTTTGGCGACCCCTGCCAAACCATAAAGATTGACACTATTAGCAATTGGATACATCGGTTTCACATAGAGACCGGCATGATCTACATCGGCATCTCCATTGGTTTTGGTTCCTCTTGCTTCGATCCCTACATATTGATTGAAGTCATATCCAACCCGTAGCGTTCCGCCATAGTTGACATCTTTGGTATCATTTTTTGGACAATCGCAGTTACTTTTATAGTTGACACCGGTGATACCTAAACCGGCATAAAAACCATTGGTTGATACTGCTTGCGGTGCCGGTACAATCAGTGGTTTTTGTGGTTCTGGAGTTTCATAAACCGGTTCTTCAACGGTTGCCGCTTGCTCAGCCGCCATCTCGTCTTCACTCTCATAAACGGTAAGAGGACCAAGATCTCCTCCCGCATATCCTGCTGTTCCTATCATTAACAGTGCCATTATCGACCATTTTAATTGTTTCATTCAATTACTCCTATTTTAATCTCTCTTTTGGTAATAACACCATCCCAACCAGTGATGAAGTCCATAACAATATCCATAGTGCTATTTGACCCATAGTTGGGATAGATGACGTTTCATACTTTTCGCACTCACAATTATCTGATCCATTTGGATTACAAACTTTTGTTCCCTCTCCATCACAGATTAATCCGGCATCTATATAAAGTTGATCATCGTTTAATGTAAAGTGTTCAGTTCGACCCAGTGTACTCGCATCAGAATCGATGGTATGGTCGTTTCCACTATACTGTGCAGTAAATCGATATCCAGTTGGCAAATTGGTAAATCCTAAGCTATATACGCCCGATTCAATGTTGCTAAACTCATAGTGACCGCTCGTATCGGTAGTAACCCGTTCGACGACACTTCCATTTTGATCATAAAGTACGACAATTACTCCATTTACACCGGCTTCTCCGCTCTCACGTACACCGTTGCCATTGGCATCATACCAAACAGTGTGACCGATCCGGAAAAGCTTATCTCCATATATAATAGCCGGTGAACCGATTGTGGTGCTATTACCACTCTCTGCCTCTTCATCAGTTACAATAGTTCTAATAAGATTAACCGATGCTGCTTCACTCTCTACCCCACAACTGTCTGAAACTCTATAGTTAATGGCAGTCGGTGTTGCTAAATAGTTCTCTTCCGGTGCAAAAAGAATTTGACCGTTTTGAACTTGCCATACCCCTTCACCGGATACGGTAAGTGCAGTCCCTTCTTCATTGAGTACTGCACCATCCATCTCACCTAATCGTAAAGAAGTATTGTTAATTTCACAGCTATCACTACTATTGGCATCGATATCATTGGCTAAAACATCAATTAAAATGCTACCATTGATAAAAACTTCAACACTATCATCTTCAACCAATGGTTTTGGAGAGTGATAACAGGTTGATCGAGCATGTTGACCATCTTTTTCACGCTCATAGATAGCAGCTATCTCATCCGGTGTCAATCCAATAGAATAGAGTTTGATCTCATCCATTTTTCCTGTATAGTTTTGCACATTCGCTGCACATCCTATACATGTACCAATTAAGAGTTTTTCGGAATAAGAAGAAACTGCGTCAGTATCATATTCACTTTGACTGTCAAATGATCCATTGATATAAAATTTAATCTTTTTTTGCATTCCGCTTCGTACAACTGTTATATGTGTCCATTTATTGATTGCCACGCTCTGTTGTGAATAGCTTTCAGCGATACCATTATGTAAGTATTTCACATGTCCGTTATCCGTTAATATTAAAAAATACTCACCATTTTCGGCATATTTTCGATCACCTGCCGCACTGCTATTTCCCCGTGTAATCAGAGCTTGCTCTTTTTTCTCACTAGGATTCACCCACAATGAAAGTGTCATATCATCCGTCATATCTAATTTAGTATGGTGATCCACCTCTATTCCACCACTTCCCGATAAAGAAAGGGTACTCTCATCTTTGGTTAATTGTGCGTTACCGGTCAATTTCCCAACTAATGTATCTACATTTCCGTGATTTTGAATTTCTGTAGCTGCTCTATCACACGTTTCAAACTGATAGTCTGCTACAACTCCCCAACTGTATAGTGTTGTAAGAAGCGAAAGTGCCGTTACATTTATTATAAGCCTACTAAATCGTTTCATTATGTCCTCCAGGCTTTTAAAATTGTTGTATATAGAACAACATCAAATATATAATAACATAATATGTTTATAATTTAGATAAAAAATCACCATTTTTTAAAATATTTTTTTAGAGGAAATGAACTGTGAGTTTTATATTATTATAGAAAGGAGTATTCTCCTACTTTAAAAGCAGGAGAATAGTTAGAAGAGGATTAGTTTCGTTTTGCGATAATCTCTTTGGCAACGTTTGCAGGAACTTCTTCGTAGTGGTCAAATTCCATTGCATACGTAGCACGACCTTGTGTCATAGATCGAAGGTCTGTTGAGTAACCAAACATCTCTGAAAGTGGTACGAAAGCGTCAACAATTTTGTTTCCGGCTCGATCACCCATACCGTTAACTTGTCCACGTCTCTTAGAAATGTCACCAATAACATCTCCCATGAAATCTTCAGGTACTTCTACTTCGACTTTCATAAGCGGCTCAAGGATAACTGGGTTGGCTTTTTTACAACCTTCACGGAATCCCATAGAAGCTGCTAATTTAAACGCCATCTCAGAGGAGTCAACATCGTGGTAGCTTCCATCATAAAGCGTAACTTTAACGTCTTCAACCGGATAACCTGCCTGGATACCTCGACCCATTGCCTCTTCGATACCTTTGTTAACTGGTCCGATAAACTCTTTTGGAATAACCCCACCTTTGATCTCATCTACGAACTGATAACCGGTACCTGCTTCAAGTGGCTCAATTTTGAGGAATACGTGACCAAATTGTCCACGACCACCTGATTGCTTAGCATACTTGTACTCTTGGTTAACCGCTGTTCGGATAGTCTCTCGGTAAGCAACCTCTGGAGCACCAACTTCCGCTTCAACTTTAAACTCTCGTTTCATACGGTCAACGATAATCTCAAGGTGAAGCTCACCCATACCTGAAATAATGGTTTGACCAGACTCTTCATCAGATGATACTCTAAATGATGGATCCTCTGCTGCTAATTTATTAAGAGCGATACCCATTTTTTCTTGGTCAGCTTTGGTTTTTGGCTCAACCGCAACCGAGATAACCGGCTCAGGGAAGTCCATTCTCTCAAGAACAACTTTATCTTTATCTGAACAGAGTGTATCTCCTGTTGTGGTATCTTTAAGACCAACAACCGCACCGATCTCACCGGCATAAATTGCATCCACTTCCTCACGCTTAATTGCATGCATCTTCATGATACGACCGATTCGCTCTTTTTTGTTCTTGGTTGAGTTGATAGCATAAGTACCGGACTCAAGAATTCCTCGATATACACGGATAAAAGTCAACTGTCCAACAAATGGGTCGGTCATAATTTTAAATGCAAGAGCTGCGAACGGTCCCTCATCAGTCGATTTAACCGTTACCTCTTTCTCCTCATCATCCATCATGGTACCTTTGATGTCCGGAGCTTCTACCGGTGATGGTAAGTAAGCAACAACCGCATCAAGAAGTGTCTGAACACCTTTGTTTTTAAACGCAGAACCACAAGTCATCGGAACGATGTGCATATGAATTGTTGCTGCTTTGATCGCTGCAATGATCTCTTCATTACCGATCTCTTCACCCTCAAGGAATTTCTCCATAAGTGCTTCATTACCGTCAACTTCAGAGATCGCTTCGATCATTTTTTCTCGATACTCTTCCGCTTTATCTTTAAGCTCTTCACGAATATCTTGCTCATAATAAGCAGAACCCATAGCCGCATCTTTATCCCAGATGATCTCTTTCATTTTAACAAGGTCAACAATACCTTCGAAAGTATCTTCAGCACCGATTGGAAGCTGAATTGGAACCGGATTACCTTTGAGTCGGTCACGAATTTGTCGTTCTACTTCGTAAAAATCAGCACCGGTTCTATCCATTTTGTTTACGAAAACAATTGATGGAACACCGTATCGGTTTCGCTGTCTCCATACGGTCTCTGATTGTGGCTGAACCCCACCAACCGCACAGAATACAGATACTGCACCGTCGAGAACCCTCATAGAACGCTCAACTTCAATGGTGAAGTCAACGTGTCCCGGGGTGTCGATAATGTTGATCTGTTTTTCCAACCATGTACAAGTTGTCGCAGCTGAAGTAATGGTAATACCACGCTCTTTCTCCTGCTCCATCCAGTCCATCGTTGCTCCACCGTCGTGAACCTCACCGATTTTATGCTCAACACCTGTATAGAAAAGAATCCGCTCAGTTGTTGTTGTTTTACCCGCATCAATGTGTGCGGCAATACCGATATTTCTTACGTCTTCGAGTTTATGTGATCGTGCCATAATTCTTTAAACCCTTACCATCTGTAGTGAGCAAACGCTTTGTTCGCCTCAGCCATTCTGTAGGTATCTTCCTTCTTCTTGAATGCTGAACCTTTTTCTGTTGCCGCATCCATAAGCTCGTTGGATACTCTCTCTACCATTGTTCTTTCGTTTCGCTTTCTAGCCGCATCAATAATCCATCGGATTGCCAATGTCTGCTGTCTAGCCGGTCGTACTTCGATAGGCACCTGATAGGTAGCTCCACCCACTCTTCTACTTTTGACTTCCATAGCAGGCTTGACGTTATCCATTGCCTTGTTGAATACGTCAATTCCTCTTTCACCAGATTTCTCTTCAATTCGTGTTAATGCAGCATACATAATCTTTTGTGCTGTACTTTTTTTACCGTCTAACATAACTGCATTTACAAATTTTGTTAGTACCTTTGAACCGTATACTGGATCTGGTAGTACCGGTCTTTGTGGTGCTCGTCTTCTTCTCATTTATTAATTCCTTCAATCTTCAAATTAATGATTTACTCAAGTTGTCTCCCCTAAGGATTATCGAGCCAACCTGGAACAAAATAGACTTGTGTCTATAACCGCTTATATCAACTATTTTTTAGGTCGTTTTGCACCATACTTAGATCTTGCAACGGTTCGTTTTGCAACACCTGAAGCATCCAATGCACCACGGATAATGTGATACTTAACCCCTGGTAAATCTTTTACCCTTCCGCCACGGATCAATACGATCGAGTGCTCTTGAAGGTTGTGACCCTCACCACCGATATAGGCGATAACCTCAAATCCGCTTGTTAATCTAACTTTAGCAACTTTTCTAAGAGCCGAGTTAGGTTTTTTTGGTGTTGTGGTATATACTCTTGTACATACACCTCGTCGCTGAGGACAGCTTACTAATGCCGGTGATTTTGATTTTTTAACCACCTTTTTTCGTTCGTTACGAACCAACTGATTAATTGTAGGCAATTCAGTTCCTTTCTGTAAATTGAATTAAAATCTGGACTTGGAAACCCCAAAAACACGGTCTTGAAACGCATTTTTGGGATCTCCAGCGTCTAAAAATAGTGCATATTATACCCAAAAATTCTTTATTATGTATTGTATTTTGGAAGGTAAATGTCAACAAAAAGTTATCATGAGCAAATTTTTCCTAAACCGCCTTATACTCGGACGGTTGCAGATCTTCTACCGTATATCCATCAAAACTCACTCTGTGCAGGGCTACCACTTTATTGCCCACTGCTGCAAACATCCGTTTGACCTGATGGTATCGCCCTTCATAAATCTCAAGACGGGCTTTAAGAGGAGAGAGTACCTCCATCTTGGCAGGCAAAAGGGGTTTATCCTCGCCATTGAGCATCAATGTCCCACTGGCAAAAATCTCAGCCTCATTCCCCGCCAGCTCAGTGACTAATGTCGCTTCATAGATTTTGGGGGCTTTGCTCTTGGGACTGGTAAGCTGGTGGTTGAGCTTCCCGTCATCGGTCAGTAGAATCGCTCCCGTCGTATCCATATCCAATCGACCGACCGTCGATATCTTAGGATTGCGTCGCTGCCATCGCTCAGGCAACAGGCTATAAATCAGCTTACCCCCATCCGCATGGGAGCAGATCACCCCTGCTGGTTTATTCATCAGCAGTGTCAGCGTTTCAGGGTCGAGTGGTTCGCCTTGGACAGTCACGTTATCGTGATGGGCTTTTTGTTTAGGATCATAGACTCGGATATCGTTGATTTTGACTTCATACATTTTTAAAAATCTAACCGCTTCACTACGCGAACAATATCCCAAACTCGAAAGATGAGCGTCGATTCTTTTGTAACTATTGGACATATAACTCTTTTGTTTTTGTGTATT
>JACXUN010000034.1 GCA_014763905.1 Campylobacterales bacterium | reverse complement strand
ACCCGGTAAAATATGAGAACCTATCGTATAAGATGCACCAAGATGTAGGGGTTCCAGTGTTGTCACTATTCCCATTACTTTTCCTTATAAATTTAATAATAAAGTATAAAGTAAATATTTTTATACTCTATTGAATAAAGTTACAAAAGGTAAAAAAAGGGATATTGGTTGAAATATTCCCACATGATTGTGGGAATATGGGGCTATCGTGTGATAGAGATATCGTGAGGGTGTTCTTGGTCAATAGAGGTATTGTCGAGTTTGTCTCCATTGATCTCTCTGGCATTATCCATGAGTACTGGGATAAAGAGCAGAGAGACGAAAACAGCCGCAACGGTTCCTGAGATAAGGGCTACCCCCAGTCCACCAAAAATCGGGTCACTTGCTAAGAGTGCTGATCCCAAAATAATAGCTACAGCGGTTAGCATAATCGGTTTGGCTCTGGTGGCGGTTGCAACGGCAATAGCCTTTTTCTTCTCCATTCCATGCTCTTTCATCAGTGCCATCGAGAAGTCGATAAGAAGCAGTGAGTTTCGTGAACTGATTCCCATCAAGGCAATAAATCCGATCAGAGAGGTAGCGGTCAAGAAGAAGGTCTCCTTGGTGACTAAGTCGGCTACCCAGTGTCCTACTATGACCCCGATTAGTGATAGGAATGAACCCAATAGAATGATTCCACTAATGGTAAAGCTCTTGTAATAGATTACCAATAAGAAGAAAATCAGTACCAAGGCAGCAATAAACGCTGCTCCCAAGTCCCTAAAGGTATCGAGGGTTACTTTCATCTCACCGTCCCAGCGTAACAGGAAGGTTTCACCGGTTTTTTTATCGGTTAGATGCAGGTCAAACATATAGGTTGAAAAGCCCTCTTTGGTAATATTGTACTCCCTAGAGAAGTGTTTAATCATCTGATCCCGTGCATCCAAAAGCGGATAGACTTGGGAGACCATATCAGTTTCGGCAATGACATTGATCATTCGTTTCAAGTCTTTGTGCATGATCATCGGTTTAGATTCTACTTTTTCGATCTCGACGACTTCAGTCAGCGGTACCATCATACCTTGTTGGTTCATGAGGTTTAGTGAACTTAATTTGGAACGAATATGTTCTACACTGCCACCGCTTAGCCGTTTAGTTGAATCACTTAAAACTAAGAAGATAGGAATCTGTTCTGCATGTTCTTCAGAGTTTTTAGTGGCAATGACCATCCCTTCAAAAGAGAGATAGAGAATATTATTGACCTGTTCAATGGCTAATCCGCTTCGTGCAATCTTGTCAATATTCGGAATAAGCTCATACTTTTCAAAGATATCATCAGCCATAACATCGACATCGACTAAGCCCTCAGTTTTACCAAGGATGTTTCCTACTTCAATGGCGAGTTCACGGCTTTTAGGGATGTTGTCTCCATGCACTTCCACTACGATCGATGCCAATGTTGGAGGACCAGCCGGCTGTTCGATAAATTTAATGATCGTATCGGGAACAATATTGCTACACTCCTGTTGAACAACTGGTCGAAGCCGTTGTGTCATAAGGAATGAAGGTTCTTCCCGATGATGTTTATCGGTAAGATTCACGGAAATCTCTGCGACATTTTCCGTACGCTTCATACTCGAACCTTTAACCAGTCCGGCGTAATCAAGTGGAATACCTTGTGCATTAAAGAGAACCATATTCTTGATCTCATCCTCTTTTTGGAGGATACCGGTGACACAGTTGACTACCTTTTTGGTCTGTTCAATAGAACTTCCAGTTGGTGTATCAATATAGACTGAATAGGTATTGGCACTTTTCCCCGGCAGCATCTTTGCCAAAACGATTTTGGTCGGAAACATTAATAGGGAGGCAAAGAAAGCCACTGCCGTTAAAACAATAACCAGAAATTTTTTCCGTTGGCTATTGATAATGTCGTAAACAAAATTTTCAAATTTTTTCATCCATTATCCCCTCTTAGTGTTTATGACTGTGTGACGGTTTTTTTAAGAGTTTTAGACTCAAATACGGCGTAAAGATATACGCAACAATCAAGGAAGCAAAGAGTGCAACCGGAACATTAAGCGGAATCGGTTTCATAAATGATCCCATCATTCCTCCAACAAACGCCATCGGAACCATGGTCATAATAATGGCTAAGGTCGCGATATTGGTCGGAGCACCCACTTCATCGGTGGCTTCAATCAGCAACTCATCCATCTCTTTCTCATGCACATCATGGGCATGAAGGTGACGGTGAATGTTTTCGATAACGATAATCGCGGCATCAACCAGAAGCCCTAGTGAAAGTAGGAACGCAAAGAGGGTGATCCGGTTCATCGTCTGTCCGGTCATATGGGCGATAAAGAGGGTAATCGCAAGAATAGCCGGAACCGTAAAGGTAACAATCAGTGACTCTCTCCAACCCAATGCAAAGACCAGCATAACAGAGATAATAATAATGGTAATAACCAAGTGGCTCATCAATTCATTAACCGCTTCGTTTGCCCGTTCACCATAATCTCGTGTAATGATATATCCAATCCCGTTTTTTTCAAATTCACTGTCATATTGTTCGAGTATCTTTTCTACATCTTGTGCAACAAAGACCGCATTGGTTCCTGCCAATTTGGCAACCGTCATGGTCACTTGTGCTTTATGTTCCGTTAAATTGTTTTCCATATCGCCGTCTTTTCGGAATATAATATCGGCATCTTGAAAATTCTGAATATCGATACCGTCTTCAACCACAGCAACATCTTTTAAGTAGACTGGAGAACCCATATAGTTGGCAACCATCACATTTTTGACATCTTCAATGGTTTGAATGGCGTTATTGATTCCGAAAATAGTCAGTTTTTCGTCTCGTGTACGTCCTTTGACATCGGGTACATTGGCTGCCAACGACTGCACCGCTTGCATAATCTGCCCCATAGAGAGATGGTAAGCAGAGAGTTTACCCATATCGACTTGGATATTATACTGCTCTTTATGTGCACCTTGGAGGGTTGTTTTGGCTACATTATCAATGGCATTGATCTTATGCTGAAAATCTTTGAGCTTTTTGATATACGCTTGCGGTGAGAGGGTTGAGTTCTCTTTTTGATAAAAGGCTAGGGTCAAAATCGGTACATCGATATCGATATCAAACGGTTTGATAAGCGGCTGCATTACCCCTTTTGGCATCTCATCCATATTTTGCATCACTTTGTCGTAGAGTTTGAGGTTCGAATCCTCTCGGTTCTCTCCGATATAATACATGACATTGACAATACCGACATTTTCCATCGCCATACCGTAGATATGTTCAATCCCTTTAACCTCTCGAAGCTTGCGTTCTAGGGGTTTAACGATGATATTTTCAACCTCTTTGGGTGTCGCACCCGGCATGGCAACAATAACCGCACCACCGGAAATAGCAATCTGAGGATCCTCTTCTCTTGGCATGGTAGTTAATGATATCCACCCCAATGCCAGCAAAACAATTCCTAAAACAGCCGTTAGCGGATTTTTCAAAAATCCTTTGGCTAATTTTCCAGCAACGTCTTTTACTTCATAGCTATGTTTAGCTGCCATAATTATCCTTTGATAGTGACTTTAGCGTACATACCCGGATAGATGGATTTCCCTTTTCTGAGGAAATTGACTTTGATCTTAAATTTGTGGGTCATTGGGTTTGAGCTAGGGATAATGGAGTAGATTTTTCCGGTTGTTTGGAAATTCATGGAAGGTACTTGGATATCTACCTCTTTACCTAATTCAGCATATTTTAGATCGGTTTCCGAGATTTCAACAATCACGCTCAGTTTGCTTAAATCAGTTAACACTACTCCCGGCATACCCGGAATCGACATTTCACCAACATTCAACTTTTTATCGATAATAACACCGTCATTTGGAGCGGTGAGTTTGAGGTAGTTGTATTGGTTCATGACCTCAACTTTCATCGCTTTGGCTTGGTCAACTTGTTTCTCGGAAATTTTTACCATATCTTTCATATTCTTGGCAGCCAATTGAAGGTTTTCCAGTTCATATTTAGATACCATTCCTTTTTTGAAGAGTCTTTCGTATCGTCCTAAGTTAAGCAACACGTTAGTATGTTGGTTTTTATTCATTTGAAGTGCTAATTGAGCTTGTGAAATGCCCAAGTCAACTTGATCTTTTTTGGCATCAATCTCTTTGGAGTCGATCTCATAAAGCAGTTCGCCTTTTTTGACAATATCCCCTTCACTGACATTCATTTTTTTGACGATACCCATATATCGGCTGGTAATCATTTTCTGATTATCGGAAACGACGGAACCGGCAAGTTCCAATTCAATGGCACCCAGTGAGCTGAGTGTCAAAAGCAGTGCTAGTGTCAATTTTTTCATAGTAACTCTCCCTCGTTGATTATACTGTTAAGTTCAAAGATTTTGTTATTGCGATCATTTTTTACCGTTAAAAGTTTGAGTAGAACCTCTAACTCTTTGGATTGTTTCATTAAGACATCCGATATGGAACTGATACCCTCTTTGTACTGTTCTTGGTAGGTTTCATAGACACGGGATGCAAATTCAAGCTGTTTTTCTAGGCTGGCGATATCGGCATCTTTGCTCTTGATCTCTGTTATACTCTTACGTACTTTGAGATAGATACCTTTTTTGGCTAAGGAAACCTGCTCACGGACTTTGAGATTTTCGACTTTGGCTTTTTCGAGATTATTTTTATCAATATTCCCGTTAAAGATATTCCATTTGGCTTGAATCCCTATGGTATAGAAATCTTTTTCTCTAAATTCATTGAAAGCTTTGTCGTCCGAAGAACCATACTCTGCCATCGCACCCACTTCTGGTAGGAAATTAGCCTGCTGAAGCCGAATATTCATATCGGTAATCTCCAATCCCAATTCGGCTTGCTGGATATCAAGGTTATTCTCATTAACATCCTCTTGAACAATATTCGGCATCGGGGCTATTCTCTCATGTGTTTCAATCGAATTGACCTCAGTATTGAGTAGAAATGAGAGATACTGGTAGGCTAATTCACGATTAAAATTTGCTTGACTTAACATGCTTTGGGCTTCAGACTTCCGTGCTTGCACTTCGAGTGAATCTAACTCTTTAGCAAATCCTTCCTTTTGCATATTGCTAACAATCTCTTCCAGTTTGTCTATGTTGGATAAGATATTGTTAAGATTGAGAATGTAGTGATCAAGCAATGCAATATCACAAAAGGTCTTTTTGGTCTGGAAAACTTTTTCATTGAAAAGTTTCTCCGTATCCAATTGACTCATCTCATGCAATGCCTTAGTAATTTTTCGGTATTGGCTGAGTTTACCGCCGGTAAAGATAGGAATCATATAACTAATAGTAGTTTGATAATGATTCCGTGTCTCAGGATAGTTGAGATTGGTTGGTTGGATCGCGAGGAGTTGAGCCTGTGTTTGCGGATTTCCCATATTTTGAGCAAAGCTGTTAAAATCTGGATTACCATTTGCATCGACCATCGCTTGACCAAACGCTCCTAGAAATTGGTCAAATCCAAAATCACCAAAGTTGGCTTCACGGCTTTTGAGTTTAAATCCAAAAACATTACCGGCATCATTGGAACGTGCAGCCTGGAAGGTTGCATCAAGCTTTCCAAAAGAGTACCCTTGAGCCACTTTGGCTTCATACTCTTTCATCTGCTCATTAAACTTTGAGATTTTAAGCTCTAAGTTGTTTGCCTTCATGATCTCTAATGCTTGATCCAAGGTCAAATTTTCGAGACCTTGCGTATCGTCAGCCAGAAGAAAAAACGGTACAAGAAGGAGTAGTAACGATTTCTTAATAGACATGATTTCCCTTTACTGTAGTGTAATTTCACAACTAATCAATATGTATCATGATTATAGCCATATTTATTAATTGAAAAATTAATTTTTCAAGAATTATAATTTTTTTGAATAAAAGTATAGGTATTAATTAAAAATACTCACAAAAAGAGGTGAGTATTTTTATAGGTTGGTTAGATAGTAACGTAACAGACGCTCAAACAGGTTTTGAGTTCGGAAAGCTCTTTGATGACCGCTTTATTAATGACTCCATCCACTTTAACAACGGCTAAAGCTTGAGCATTTTTATCTCTTCCTAATCTAAAGTCAGCGATATTGAGTCCATTTCTGGCAATGATATGACCCACATCTCCAATAACACCCGGAACATCCGTATTTCTAAAGAGAATCATCGTTCCTTTCGGTTCAAGATCCAGTTTATGTCCGTCGATCTCAATAATTCGACCGGCATTTTCTCCAAAAACGGTTCCTGAGATACTCATTGTTTTCTTTTGGGTTGTTAGCTTAACGGTTACTTTGTTTTCTAATCCGCTGGTATTAGCAAGCTGCTCTTTGTCAATTTTGATACCCCGCTCTTGGGCAACAAATTCGGCATTGACATAGTTGACACTCTCTTCAAGCGACTCTTTTAAAATACCGACGGTTGCAAATGTTGTGAGCGAATCAATATACTTAGACACTTTACCTTCGGTGGTTACTTTGATGCTTTTGACCGGTGATTTAGTCGCTTGTGCTGACATATATCCCATCTTTTGGATGAGTTCAAGGTAAGGTTTGAGGAACTTAGGCAGTTCACTCTCTTTAATCGGCAGGTTCAGAGCATTAGGATAGGCAATTCCTCTGACCGCTGCAATGGCGTTTTCTGCTGCTTGCACCGCAATGTTACGCTGTGACTCTTTGGTATTTGCACCTAAGTGTGGTGTTACGGTTACATTATTGAGATCCAATAGAGGATGATCGGTTGCCGGCTCTTTATTAAAGACATCAATACCGGCCATGGCGATTTTCCCGCTTTTGAGTCCCTCTAGGAGAGCCTCTTCATTATAGAGACCTCCTCTTGCACAGTTAATCAAAATCACACCGTCTTTCATCTTTGCAATCTCTTCTGCTCCGATCATTCCGACAGTTTCTTCGTTTTTAGGCGTGTGTATGGTAATGATGTCACAAGCTAAGATATCAGCAAAGTTAGTTGTATATCCGATATCATAATCTGTTGCTTTAGATGAATCAATATAGGGATCATAAGCAATGACTTCCATCTCAAATGCTTTGGCACGTTTACCTACGCGTGAACCGATGTTTCCAAAACCGATAATCCCTAACTTTTTATCTTTAAGTTCGGTACCGTACCAGTCTTGTCTTCGCCAAATACGATCTACTTTTAGATTGTTGTGTGCATAAGGGAATTGTCGTACACAAGAGAGCATGTGAGCCATAGTAAGTTCTACGGCAGCAATGGTGTTGGCAGTAGGGACGTTCATAACGATAATCCCTTTTTTACTGCATCCCTCTATATCGACATTGTCTACTCCCACACCGGCACGAATGATGGCTTTGACATTGTGAGCATGATCTAAAAAGAACTGATCAACATCTGTCGATGAACGGGTGATGGCAACATCGGCTAGAGGAATAATCTCTGTGACGAGCTTCTCTTTAGGCTCGTCAGCAGCGTTAATTAGGTTTATTTCTACATCATTTTCAAGGATATCCAAACCAGATTGGTGGATATGGTCGCAAACAACAACAGTAAGTACAGACATTATGGGTTAAGCCTTATTTTTTTAATTGTTCTTTAAGTACATCACCAAGTGTCATGGTGTCATCTTGTTCTTGATTTAGCTTGTTAAGTGCTTCACGCTCTTCTTGCTTCTTCAGTCGTTTAACTGAAACTCTGATACGATCATTTTTTGGATCCAAGTGAGAGATAACGGCTCGGATTTTTTGTCCTTTTTCAATCTCATCCTCTTTAAGTGGTCCAAGATCTTCTTGTCTTAATAGTGCATCTACACCATTTTCAAGAGAGATAAAGATTCCGAACTCTTTTTTGTCTTTGACGATTCCCTCAACGATATCACCGTTTTTGTGTTTTTTACCAAATTTAGTGATTGGGGAGTCTTCTAACACTTTTTTGCTTAAAGAGATTTTTCCGTTAGCTTGATCAATCTTAATGATTTTAGCCGTAACCTCTTCCCCTTTTTTCAACACATCTTTTGCTGAAACCGATTTGTCCCAAGAGATCTCTTGGTTATGAAGAAGACCTTCAACTGCTCCCAACTTAATAAATGCACCAAAATCAGTAACAGATGATACGGTACCCGTTACCACATCACCGACTCGGTGAGCACCGGCAAACTCTTCAATAGGCTTAGGCAAGAGTGTTTTACGGCTAACTCGAAGTCTTCTTTGATCTTTGTCGATTTCAATAATTTGAACATCTACTTTTTGACCGATTTCGATGTAGTCTTTAGGGTGTTTGACATTCTTATCCCAAGAGATTTCAGAGACGTGAAGGAATGCTTCAAGATCTTCACCCAAATCAACAAAAGCACCATATGGTTCAATATTAGAAATAGTTACAGTAACGGTATCTCCCGGTTTAAGTGTGTTGTGGATATCTTTCCATGGATCGATGCTGGCATCTTTAATAGAGAGAGAAAGGTGACGTTTCTTCTTATCATAATCGATTGCAATAACATTGACTTCATCACCCTCTTTATAGTATTTAGAAGGGTTAACCGGACCTTTGTGAGAGATTTGAGAGTAGTGTACCAAACCGTCAATTCCACCCACATCAACAAACATACCGTAGCTGGTGATTTTTTTAATCGTACCAAGAACAATCGCTTTGTTTTCTAATAGTCTATTGACGATATCTTGAACCTCTTGTTTTTCACGCTCGATAAGCTCTTTTCGAGAAACCACGACATTGCTTTTCTCTTTGTCCACTTTAACGACAAGTGCTTTGACTTTTTTCCCGATTGGATTCACTTTGTGTGAGATATAAGAGAGTGTTTTTGGCATAAAGAACTCAAGTCCTGCTACATCAACAATATATCCACCTTTGTTTTTCTTGGTGATTTCACCCTCAATGATATACTCTTCATTCTCATCATACTCTTCAATGAATTCAGCAAGAGCGGCACGTTTTTCAGCCAACTCATAAGAGATAATAGGTCGTTCACCCTTGTTTCCGGTGATAACCACTGAAATATTATCTCCCTCATTAAACATAATAGAACCATCTTCGTCTCGAATCTCATCTAGCGACATAATCGCTTCATTTTTTCGACCAACATCGACAACTACGTGGTTCTCTGTTTCATCAACTCTTACAACAACACCATCTACTAAATCACTGTTTGAATCTGCTTTTCTGAACGACTCCTCTAGCATTGCTCCAAAATCTACGTCTTCTACTTCGATATCTTCGAATTTCATACTTACTAATCCTTGCCTAGCCTAATTTTAGGCTAATTATACAATATTTTGTTTAATGCTAAATGATGAAAAGATAAAATCACTTGAGTTGGAATGATTTAATCTTATTGATTACATTTTGGACAATCCAGTCGGGTGTAGAGGCTCCAGCAGAGATACCGCAGAGCTTTTTCTCTTCAAACCACTCTTTTTTCAATTCAGACTCATTTTCAATGAGATAACTGTTAGGGCAGCCGTTGGATGCAATGCTGTGAAGCTGTTTGGTATTGGAGGAGTGTTTTCCGCCGATCACGATCATCACATCTGCCTCTTTCGCCAAATCGGCAGCGGCATCTTGATTTTCAAAGGTGGCGTTACAGATGGTATTAAAAACACGTACCTCTTTATGATTCAAGATTAACGCATTGACAATTGTCAAAAAATCTTGGGGTTTTCGTGTCGTCTGAGAGACAACAGCTACTTTACTCCTCAATGGGAGATTTTTCAGTTCTTCCGCTTCTAAAACAATAAAAGCATCCTCACTTTTACTTGCGTAACTAACTACCCCTTTGATTTCGGGATGATTTTTATCACCAAAAATAACAATAGAATATCCTCTTTCGCTCATCTTTTCAACAATCTGTTGGGGCTTGGTGACATAAGGGCAGGTGGCATCTATGACTGTATTTTTTTGGGCTTTGAGTATGGAGAGTTCATCTTTGGGAATACCATGTGTTCGGATGACAACGGTGTCATTGGCTTGAATCTCATCCAGTTGTTCGGCTAAACCGATATTAAAGTTCTCTTTGAGTCGATCGATTTCGTCTTTGTTGTGAATGATGGGTCCGTAGGTGAGGCTGTTTTGGTGTTTTTCGGCAAGATCTATGGCACGTTTAACACCGTAGCAGAAGCCATAGCTGGAAGCTAACTTTATCTCCATTGTTTTTCCTAGTTATAAATTATAATAATAGAGACAATTTAGTCAATCAAGCTTTATTTTGGCTGATAAAGCGCTAGTTTATGTCGGTTATTTCCGATAAAATATCAAAAAAGTTCGGGAATGAGGTATCGATACAGGCAGTATCTTCAATGGTCATACCGCAAAGAAGTCCAGCGATTGCAAAACTCATGGCGATACGATGATCTCCGTGACTGTCAATCGTAGCCGAATGGAGTTCACCGCCGATAA
>JACXUN010000230.1 GCA_014763905.1 Campylobacterales bacterium | reverse complement strand
AAGAAAGAGGTGTAAACCCGGCTCTCATTATCCAGTTTTGCCAGTTTGAGCAGCGGCTCAACATAGGTCGAGAGAATTTTCTGCACGGCTCGATACTCCAGAATCTTTGGGATCACCTCATGCTCCTCTTTGAGAGAGGTCAGTACCGCTTCATTGGTTCTGTAACCGGTTTTGGTCTTTTTGCCTCCCTGCAATCCAAGATGATCGAAGAGTATCACGCCTAACTGCTGCGTCGATTTGATATTGAACTCACTGCCGCAGAGGGTATAAATCTCTCGCGTCAACTCTTGAATGGTGTGACTGAGCTTCTTTTTGAGCGTCGTCAATTTGGATTGATTGATTTTGATCCCCCGTTGCTCCATGCCGATAAGTACGTCAATAAAGGGATACTCCACCCTTTGAGCTTCATCGAGGAGATGTTCGGTTGCTGCCAACTCTAGTGCCTCTTTGAGAACGAAGTAAAGTTTGTAGGTCATCCACGCATCTTCTGCCGCATAGAAGGTCGCCGATTCGATATCAACATGGGAGAAGTTTTCTCCCTTCTTAATCATTTCTTTGAACGGTTTCATCTCATACTTGAAAAACTTTTGAGCCAAGGCATCCAGCCCGACCCGACTCTCGGGATTAAGTAGCCATGCCATGATCATCGTATCGGCAAAAGGAGTGAACGGTTTAACACCATGCTGATAATAGAATAGCGAGAGATCAAATTTGAGATTTTGCCCAATGACTTTGGCGGTAAATATTTTTTGCACCGCTTCCAAAGCATCCTTCAGATCCACTTGATCCCCTACCCCCAGATAACTGTGGGCTATCGGTACATAGTACGCCTTTTGGTCATCCAGTGCAAAAGAGAATCCAACTAAATTATCAACCTTTGTATCCAGTCCAGTGGTTTCGATATCAAAAGCGACCATCGTATCCGCCTCAATTGTATCGACAATCTCAAATAGTTTGGCTCGGCTATCCAAGGTAATCGCTTCAAACTTCTCCTCTTTGGGTTCTGGTACCGGACAGGCACTGATCTTTCTTTTTTCGATACCCATTTGAGCTTTTTTGAGGGCTTGACGCATCTCAAAGCGTTCAAAATCATCCATCAAGCAGGTCAGATAGTTTTTATCTTCAAAGAGAAAACTCTCTAAATCCAATTCCTTGAAGATATCGCTCCGCATCTCAACCAGTTGACGGGACAAAAAAGCTTTCTCTTTGCTCTCTAGTAGTAACTGCTGCGTTCGTGCCGTTCCGGTGCTTTTGATATTCTCATAGATCGCTTCAAGGGTATGGAACTCATTGATCAGTTTACTGGCTCCCTTTTGTCCAATTCCTTTTACCCCCGGAACATTATCGGAGTTGTCACCTAAAATGGCTTGAAAATTGGTAAAATCCTTAGGCATAACTCCAAATTTTTCAATACATCCCTGCTCATCTATCTCTTTACGTTTCACCAAATCATACATCACCACCTTGCCGTCATCAATAAGCTGATAGAGGTCTTTATCATGGGAGACGATGCGGACTTTGAGTCCCCGCTCTTTGGCAAAATGAGTCACCGTCGCGATCACATCATCGGCTTCGTAGCCATCTTTAGAGAGATTGGCAAATCCCATCTGCTCGATCCACTTTATCGCAATCGGAAGCTGTTTGACCAGATCTTCCGGTGGAGCTTCTCGATTGGCTTTGTAGTCGCTGTAGAGATCATTTCGGAAAGTTTTGCCTTTGCTGTCCAATGCAAATACGATATAGTCGGTATTGTGATCTCGGCGTAGTCCATCAACCAGATTGATAAAACCGGTCAAAAGTCCCGTCGGAAACCCATTAGAGTTACGTAATGGAGGCAGAGCAAAATAGGAACGAAAAAAGAAACCGAATGTATCAATTATAGTGATTGTTTTCAACAGAAAAGCCTTTAAGTTAAAGTTTTGGTAGCCTTAAAGCAGTAAGAAATTGTACCTAAACTCAAATAATAGGTCAATTTAATGAATTTATTAATATTTTTTTAATATACTAATTTAGTAAAATTTATTTATTTTATTGAAAGGATTAACGACATGCAGCTACCTAATCATGATCCTTATCTCAATACTGCCAAACGAACGATACAGAATAAAAAATATAAAGAGCTTTATCAAAAGAAACACAAGCATAAAGATGAGCATACACCCAAGTCAAAAAGTTTCTTCTCCCAAAAAGTCGATATTAACAGACTCCTCAACCTCTCTGAAGGAACGATGAATCTAATTTTATTCATCGCCTTTCTGGTTATCCCTTATACCGTTGGGATTGCCTTTATCTTTGTCGTGATTGCCAAAGCCAGTTTGGATACTTTCAAAGATATCCATACCAATGAGTATGCTCTCTACTGGGCAATCGGATATGAGGTGATCGCTTTGATCATTATTTTACTTGTAATCAAAAGTGCCATCCAATTTCACTCACTTCAAAAAAAATCTAATAACCTGAGTTCGACGGGATATCATGGTCACAGAAGCCTAAAAATAGGTAAGATTTGAAAAATCAAAATTCGTAGGACTAGCCGTAGCTAATTCAAGAATTTTATTTTTTGAAGATTGCCTATTT
>JACXUN010000033.1 GCA_014763905.1 Campylobacterales bacterium | reverse complement strand
AGTATCGCGAAGTTGTCTGCGAAATATGATGCCACTTTCCTTTTTGCGACGGCAACCTTTTTTAGGCTCTATGCGAGAAACAAAAAAATCCATCCGCTGATGTTTGACAAGCTCCGCATGGTCGTCGCCGGAGCCGAAAAACTCCCGTTAGAGATTCGTGAACTCTTCAAAAAGCGTTTCGGCAAAACCATCTACGAAGGCTACGGAACCACCGAAACAACACCGGTTGCAAGTTGTAATATCCACGATGCCCTGATACCAGATGAGTATGTGATTCAGCAGGGCAATAAATTCGGTACCGTCGGATTAGCCGTACCAGGCAGCAGTTTTATGATAGCTGATCCGGAGAGTTTTGAACCGCTGCCGATAGGTGAAGCGGGGATGATACTCATCGGCGGAACGCAGGTGATGAAAGGCTACCTCGGCGATGAAGCAAAAACCCGCTCGGTGATTCGCGAGATCGATGGGATTCGCTGGTACATTACGGGGGATAAAGGCTACCTCGATGAGGACGGCTTCCTCACCATCGTCGATCGCTACAGCCGTTTCGCCAAACTCGGCGGCGAGATGGTGAGTTTGGGATTGATCGAACAGGAAATCAGTAAACTGATCGATGAAGAGAGTCAAATCGCGGTTACCGCCATTCCTGATGATAAAAAAGGTGAAAAAATTATCTTGTTACTAGAGGGGAAAAAAGAGCCTGAGGAGCTCAAAGAAGAAGTAAAAAATCTCGGTATGAATCCGCTCTTTGTCCCGAGTGACTATTTCAAGGTGGAGAGTATCCCGAAATTGGGGACGGGGAAAGCAGATTTTAAAGGGGCGAAAAAATTGGCTCTTGAATTAAGCAACAGCTAACAAAAAGTTGAATTATATGACAATTTGACATATTTTAGGGCTTGCCATCAAAAAACTACTAAAATAGTGATAAGATTACAAGAACCTGCATTCCACACGGGTTATTTCAAGGATTTAAGGATGTCAGAAAATATGGATGCAAACAGACAAAAAGCCCTAGAGATGGCTATGAAACAGATTGATAAAACTTTTGGCAAAGGCACCATCGTACGTCTAGGTGATAAAGAGATTGAACCGATTGAAGCGATAAGCACCGGTTCATTGGGTTTGGATATGGCTTTAGGAATCGGCGGTGTGCCGATTGGGCGGGTTATTGAAGTTTATGGACCGGAAAGTTCAGGTAAAACGACATTGGCTTTACAAATCACCGCTTCGGCTCAGGCAGACGGTAAAGTGTGTGCTTTTATCGATGCAGAACACGCTTTGGATGTCTTGTATGCGAAAAATCTGGGGGTTGATGTTGAAAACCTTTTGGTCTCTCAACCCGATTTTGGAGAGCAGGCTCTGGATGTCTTAGAGACATTGGCGCGTTCTGGAGCCGTAGATGTAATCGTCGTTGACTCAGTTGCGGCATTGACACCAAAAGCGGAGATTGAAGGTGAAATGATCGATCAGCAGGTAGGACTCCAAGCCCGTCTCATGAGTAAAGCACTCAGAAAGGTTACCGGTATCCTGCACAAAACCCATACTACCGTTATTTTTATCAACCAGATTCGTATGAAAATTGGTATGATGGGATATGGAAGCCCGGAGACCACTACTGGTGGAAATGCGCTCAAATTCTACGCATCGGTACGAATCGATGTACGCCGTATCGCAACCCTCAAACAGGGTGAATCACAAATCGGAAACCGAGTCAAAGCCAAGGTAATTAAAAATAAAGTGGCTCCACCGTTTAGACAAGCGGAGTTTGACATTATGTTCGGAGAGGGAATCTCCAAAGAGGGTGAATTGGTCGACTATGGGGTCAAGCTTGATATTATCGATAAATCCGGAGCTTGGTTTAGTTATGGTGAACATAAGCTAGGTCAAGGAAAAGAGAATGTCAAAGTCAAACTCAAAGAGGAGCCGGCTCTCTATAAAGAGATCGAAGATAAAGTCAAAGAGGCATTGGGATTGACTAATATGTTAACAATGGATAGTGATGATATTGAAAGCGGCGACGAATAAAACTTTTTTTGCTTGCCTCTATGAATTAATATGATAGAATTTCAGAATAAAACTATCCAAGGGAAAACAGAATGATTTTTATTGATGATGTTAGAGCCAATGAAGTAATGGACAGTAGAGGGAATCCTACCGTTCAAGCAACAGTCAGTCTGAGTGACGGAACTGTCGCATCGGCTATCGTTCCAAGCGGTGCCAGTACGGGTAAACGTGAAGCACTTGAACTCCGTGACGGTGGTAGCCGATACATGGGCAAAGGGGTACTAACCGCTTGTGAAAATGTCAATGAGAAAATTGCAGATGCATTAGTCGGTATGTCTCCATTTAACCAAGCAGAAGTGGACTTAACCATGAAAGCTCTGGATGGAACCCATAACTACTCTGAACTGGGAGCCAATGCGGTTTTAGGTGTCTCAATGGCAGTGGCAAGAGCCGCAGCAAAAAGTTTAAATATGCCACTCTACCGATACCTTGGTGGAGCAAACGGGGTTACGCTTCCAGTACCGATGTTCAACATCATCAATGGCGGAGAACATGCCAATAACTCTGTTGATTTCCAAGAGTATATGATTATGCCGGTCGGTTTTACTACCTTCTCAGAGGGACTCCAAGCGGTTGCGGAGATCTATCAACACCTCAAAAAAATCATTGACAAAATGGGTGAAAGTACCGCAGTCGGTGATGAAGGCGGATTCGCTCCAAACCTCAAAAGCAATGAAGAGCCGATTCAGGTGATTATGGAAGCGATTGAGACGGCTGGATATAAAGCCGGTGAAGAGATTGTGTTGGCTCTGGATGTTGCCGCTTCTGAGCTAATCAACAAAGATGGTTTCTATGAGCTTAAATCGGAAAACCGAGAGCTAACCAGCGAACAGATGGTCGACTATTACGAAAACCTTTGTAATAAATATCCTATCAAATCAATCGAAGACGGTCTCAGTGAAGATGACTGGGACGGATGGAAAATCCTAACAGATCGATTAGGTGACAGAGTACAATTGGTTGGTGACGATCTCTTCGTAACCAATGTATCGATCCTTGCTGAAGGTATTGAGAAGGGAATCGGTAACTCTATCTTGATCAAACCAAATCAGATCGGTTCTGTCTCGGAAACCATGCAGACTATTAGATTGGCACAGCGAAGCGGATATACCTGCATCATGAGCCACCGATCAGGAGAGAGTGAAGATACCTTTATTGCTGACTTTGCGGTTGCTCTTAACACCGGTGAGATCAAAACCGGTTCAACCGCGAGAAGCGACAGAATCGCTAAATATAACCGACTCCTTGAGATTGAGCGTGAGCTTGGTCAATTTGAGTATTTGGGTGCGTCTATCTTTGCTTAATCAGATGATTAATTTCAAAGAGGATATCAAATCCGCCATCCAAAAGATAGAAGAGCTCGTCGGGCTCTCTATCAAAGTGTTTCTCATTTCGGCTTTTGTCGTGACCTTCGTGGGTATCTATATCGCCAATCTTATCTACGGAAACAACTCACTACAAGTTCTTCAAAATCTTCAACGAGAAAAACAAACCCTCCAGAATGAAATTTCGCATCTCAAACAGGAGAATGCCGCTCTGCATAAAGAGTACCTAGAATGGTATGATGCCAAGCATTAAAAAGCCTTAATTGCTATTCCAAAGAGCAGCTCCTTCATCACTCATTTCCATTTTGCAATAATCTTAATAGCACTCATAAAGATTATTACCTCTAGTAGTGAAGCCAAAATAATCGCATAGTAATCTATATCCTCAATAAATCCATAATGACTACCTACCGTTGCGGTTGCGACCAATAATGTCAGCGGCATAGAGAGAGAAAAAGCAACTAAAATTGAATGCTTGACCCCAATCAGTTTAATCAACATGGTAGAAGCGCCGAGACGTATTACAATCATAAATACCAGTATCCCAACCGCCATATAGATCACATCATAAAAAACCGCATAATCAAATGAGGCTCCAACATGAATAAAAAAGATCGGTATCAGAAAACCAAATCCGAAACTTGACATCTTATGCTCTAGTTCTCGTTTGTGATTAAAAAAGGTGGAGATAAAAAGTCCGGCAACAAACGCCCCAAAAGCCAACTCCAGATGCAGCATCTCCATCACCATCACCATCATAAAAAAGATACCGATCGCCAGCCTGAAATCTTGATCTTTGTCGTCACTATAGGGCATCATCTTGGTTTTAAACTCAGGAAACCACCAAAAGAGCAGCCTAAAGCCGTAATAGAGAGCCAATATCGCACTGAGATAGCCCAACAGATAGAGAATTTTAATCAAAAGTTCCATCTGAAATCCAGTAGCAACTGAAACTTCCAATACGGTTAATGCGGTAATACTCAATACTTCAGCAATGGCACCGACATAAAATGCCATTTTGATCCACTCACGGTTCTTCCCGTACTCTTTACTCAGCGTCGCTAAGAGTCCGATCGAGATAAGCGGCATAGCAGTTACCATCACGGCATTCATACCCAATATCCACAATCCGATAATCAGCCCCAATGCGATCATCGTACCGATAAAGAGCATCGCACCGATAAAGTGCCGCCGGGAGGCATTAATAATCTCTTTGATATTTACCTCCAAACCGGCCAAAAACATTAGATAGAGAAAGCCCACTTTTGCCATGAGATTAAAATAGTCTTGTGTTACACTATTATCGGCTGTTATTAGCCCCAGCGGAGCCAAAAGAGACCCCAATACAATCTCTATCGGGGTAGTAGGAAATCGTAGAAAATTTGAGATATGAGGAGAGAAAACAACAATCAGTGAGAGTATAAATATCAGCGTTACATTACTATCCATGACACCGTGTTGCTATCGTATATCCCAGCCCTTCTAACATCGTTTGGTCTTTGAGCGGAGCATCGCCTGATGTGGTCAGATAGTTCCCGATAACAATTGAATTGACTCCCGCCTCAAACATCTCCCGCTCATGACCGCCAAAGATTAGCTCTCTCCCGCCTGCGACCATCAAGAGCCGCCCTTCACCTAAACGTTTTCGTGCTTCTCGAACCACATTGAGTGCCTCTTCACGCGTGATATTACGTTGGGTGATTGGCAGAGCCGGATTGGGGATAAAAAAGTTTAACGGTGTTGATTCAGGTTGAAGCGAAACAATCGAATCAAGCAGACTTTGACGATCTTCGATAGACTCTCCCATACCCCAAATCCCACCGCTGCAGAGCTGCAGTCCTGCCGTTTTGACATTGAGGCAGGTCTGATAGCGTTCTTCCCACGGGTGGGTCGTACAGATGGAACTATAATAAGCTTGTGAGGTTTCAAGGTTGTGATTATAACTATCGATGCCATGCTCCTTCAAAAAACGGAGCTGCTCGACCGTTGCGGTACCGTTACAGGCTATCAGATTAAGCCCTTCCACTTCTTGCTTGATAGCCTGTGCCGTTCGGGCGATAAAATCAACCTTTTTATCATCCAACCCTTTACCGGCTGTCACCAAGCAATATCCCAATGCTCCGTGATTTTTTGCCTGCTTCGCCTCATGGACGATAGTATCAATCGCTTTATAGTTATAGCGTTCAATATCGGCATGATACCGCAAACTCTGTGTGCAAAACTTACAGTCCTCTTTACAGGTTCCGCTTAAAACATTATTGATTGCACATAAAAATATCTCTTTACTCATAAAGGGGATTATACTCAAAGTAAATTATAAAACGATTGTTCGGCTGCTCCAATTTGAATCCGAAGGATGGCGGGAGTAGTAGACAACCTTCCAACTCCCCTCCTCGATCTCGACCATCACACACTCACTGAGATCTTTCTCTCTAGCACACACCTCTCCGGGATTGAGGAAAAGAGTCTCACCGATTTTGCAGGCTTCAAATTTATGAGTATGTCCTGAAATCACGATATCAGCATCAGGTGTCAAGTAGTAGGGCATATGCATCATTTTGATTTTGATCTCACCGATCTTAAAGTAGTGCGGCTCTTGGTAGGTTGGATATTCACCGTAAAATTGGATCAACCGCGTATCGTTATTGCCGTAGACACAGAGATAGGGCAGTTGGGTAGCTTGCAGCATATCGAGATGCTCTTTAGTCTCCAAATCTCCGGCATGAAGGAGATAGTTAGCCCCCTCCTCCACCAACTGACGGATTGCCGCTTCATGCAGCGTAGTTTTCAGATGGCTGTCGGAGAGTACCCCTATTTTGATCTTACTCATGAGGGTTTTTGAGTTTATCGGCTGGGACAGGCTCTTTGTATTTACACCCTTTGGTCACACACTCATAAAACTCACCGGCTTTAAGTACCTTGTGTACTACCATGCCGCCGCACTCCGGACACTTCTCTTTTTGCGGTTCGCCGTTGGTAATGAAGCGACACTTCGGATAGTCGGCACAGCCAAAAAACTTGCCGCGTTTGCCCTCTTTTTCCAGCAATTTAGAGCCACACAACGGACACGGAATATCCAACTCTTTTGGGGGTACTAACGGTTTGGCATTTTTACATTTCGGATAGGCGGAACAGGCGAGGAATTTACCCCGTCGGCTATCTTTGATCACCATCAAAGCTCCACACTTATCACAAGCGATATCGGTCTTTTCCGGTTCCGGTGAAGCTTTTCCTTCTAAATTGGTGGTGTATTTACATTTCGGGAAGTTACTACAGGCGATAAACTCTCCGTAGCGACCTTTTCGGTGGAGCAGTTCACTCCCACACTTTGGACACATCTCACCGGTCGGTTCCGCCATCTTTTTGCTCTTGATGTTTTTCTTCCCGTCAGTAATCTTCTTCATAAACGGATCATAGAAGTCCGCCAATACTTTCTGCCAATCGACACTGCCGCCGTCAATCTCATCGAGTTCACTCTCCATATTGGAGGTAAAGGCACTATCGACGATTTCTGAAAAATGCTCTTCGAGCATCTCGGTCACGGTAAATGCAATCTCGGTTGGATGGATACGTTTTTTATCGATTTCAATATATTTTCGCATCTCCAGAATTGTAATCGTCGGAGCATAGGTACTCGGCCGCCCGATTCCCAATGATTCCAGCTTCTTAATCAAACTTGCTTCATTATACCTCGGTGGCGGCTCGGTAAAGTGCTGTTCTGGTTTGATATCATCAAGATGTACCGGCTGTCCTTTTTTGAGTTCCGGCAATAGTTTATCTTTTTCATTGTACCCAGTTACCAGATAGAAACCATCAAAAAGCAGTTTCCGCCCGCTTGCTTTGAAAGTGCTTCGCTCCCCTTTGAAGAGTAAAGTCTGAGACTCCAACTTGGCATCGGTCATCTGAGATGCTAAGAAGCGGTTATAGATCAAACGGTAGAGTTTCAACTCATCCGCACTTAGATAGTCTTTGGCAACCAACGGTGAAAAATCAACCATCGTCGGACGAATCGCCTCGTGAGCCTCTTGGGCTCCTTTGGAGCTGCTCACATAGGATTTCGCTTTAGGTGGAAGATAATCTTTACCGAAATTTGCTTCAATGTATTCACGAGCATTGGTGACTGCCTCTTTGGCTAGATTCAAACTGTCGGTACGCATATAGGTGATGATTCCCATATTTCCTTGATGGCTCTTAACCCCTTCATAGAGTTTTTGGGCGATCATCATGGTCTTTTTGGGAGAGAAACCGAGTTGAGTTGATGCACTCTGCTGCAGAGTGGAGGTCATAAACGGCGGAGGAGTCTTGCTGACTCGCTCTTTTTTCTCCAGTGACTCCACCACAAAGTTCTCACCGGTAGCCGACTGGAGTATCTCCATTGCCATTTTTTCATTTTTGATGGTGAGTTTATCAATCTTTAATCCGTTAAACTCATAAATCGAGGCATCAATATCTTTCTCAAAAATACCGTCTATGCTCCAATACTCTTCTGGCTTAAACGCTTTGATCTCACGTTCTCGATCTACTACGATTTTGAGCGTCGAACTCTGAACCCGTCCGGCACTGAGTCCTTTTTGAATCTTGCTGGCTAAAAGCGGAGAGAGTTTATACCCCACGATTCGATCCAGTAAGCGTCTGGCTTGCTGGGCATTGACCGCATCCATATTGATATTTCTCGGGGTCTCCAGTGCATGATTGATGGCGGTTTTGGTAATCTCATGAAAAACAATACGCGGCAGTGTCTCCGGGTCTTTTTTGATCGCCATGGCAATATGATATCCAATCGCCTCTCCCTCACGATCCTCATCGGTTGCGATGTAAATAACTTCTGCTTCATCGGCTAATTTTTTTAACTCTTTGACCGTAGTAATTGATTCTCTTGGAATAGAATACTTGGGAACGAATGTCCCATCCTCTTCAATGGTGATACCAAATGAACTTTTAGGAAGATCTCTAATATGTCCTTTGGAAGCGACAACTTTATAGTTTTTTCCAAGAAAATTACTAATGGTTTTGGCTTTTGCAGGTGACTCGACGATTATTAAATTCTTCATGCTTCTCTTTTATAACGGATTCAAACCCAGATGATGCAGCCGGGTTAAATATTTTTTGAATTGTAACAAAATTTTAATAGACTCGGCTGTATGAGACGATTAAAAGAGTAATTAACCATTAATTTCTCTGGGAATGTGCAGGAAACACCATGAGTTTTAATCACATTTTGATATACTTTTTAATAAAAATAATTTGGAATTTTTACATGTTTTTTTCAGATAAAACAAAAATTTGGCTTGCCTGTTGGAAGCCGATGCAGGACTTCAAGAGATTTGTTCATAATCTCTATCACTACTTTTGGTGCAGTACGACACCGTTTATATGGATTAATATTTTCTTCCTCTTTTTTATCGGACTGGCTGCCTCCAAATTGGTCGGAAACTTTCCTCTGACACTTCTATTGGTCTTTCTCTATATCTGTTTTTTACTCTTTGCCTATATCAACTTCAAAGGTCTCCATTTAAAAAACTTGAAAATTGACGGAATAGAAGCCAAAATCAATGCCCAGAAAAAAGCCTATGAGGAAGAGATACGAAAAGGGGTTGCCAAAGATTTAAAATTGGCAGACCATAATGATCCGAACCTCTTTTTCCTCCCATTGAGCGGCAAGACCTGCAACTGCTATTTCCGTGAAAAATTAAAGTTGCTTATTGAACAAGAGGTGATGGTGGTCTACTTCGGGCAGTATCTCTTTAGAATCTATAGCAAATGTGCGGCGTATAATCTCCTCAATCCCAAACTAACCGATAAAGCGGCCAAAAAAAATTGTGCCGAAGCACCCCGAGGATGCGCTGATAACAGCGAACACTATTTTTCCAAAATCCAAAATGTTTCACTAGAGGGTGGTGCGATCAAAATCGAATTTGATACCGGATCACCGGTTGAAATTAAACCTGGGGCTCCAGCTTTTAAAGAACATGGTAAAAAGATGTTAGAGATTATCCGAGAAAAACGAAGAGAGTTAGAGAAGACCAAGCAGCGTGATCACATTGAAAAAGCGATTCGAGAACTGCACCTCACGGTTACTCCTCCCAAGGAGGAGAAATAAGGATTAAAGCGGGATACGGATTTTCTGCCCGACAAATATCTGGTCAGGGTTTTGAATCTCCGGATTGGCGGCATAGATTCGCGGATAGTCATCAAAACTGCCGTATGCTTCAAACGCAAGTTGAGAGAGTGTATCACCTTGTTTAACGATAATAACACGCATCTCATTGGATCGTACTTTAACCTCTTCAGAAATCATTCGGGTATACTCGGTCTTCTTGGCACTGCCGCTATCTGGTGCTTCGATTGCACTGTTTAAGGCACTAGAGAGCTCTGCCAACGGATCGTTTTTGGTATTTTCTTGATTGACCACTACTTTGTTATAGTAATTGATATCTTGTAAATTTTTTTCCTCTTTTGTCTTGCTGCTGCCCTCTACATTCTCCGACATCAACATCTGTGCGTAATTGGTATCATCGACTTTAGATCCTGCATTGCTACTCTCTACTGCTGCCGGTGCCGGTGTGACGCTCTGTTGTGTATTCATTTGTGAAAGTACTATTTGGACAATCTGTGCAATCTCTTCTGCCGAAATCTCTTTTTGGGTTGCTTTAGCGCTCTCTTGAACCACAGCCGCAACACTTGGTGTCACCGTATTTACAACCGGCTCTTGTACCGTAACAGAGGTAGTTGCTTCCGATGCGATAACCGGAGCAGCTGATTGATGTTTTTTGCTGAACATGAGATAACCTACTCCAATGAAGGTTATCAGTACCAAAATAGCCAATAGTTTAATAATCGTGTTCAAAACACTTCCATTACTTTTTGAGCGATGTGAACTGCTGTAGCTGTTGTAGTAGTCGTTTTCAACGCTTTTTGTACTCCCGTATAACATGATGTCTCCTTGTTAATTTTAATATATTATAACCTTATTGGTTATTATTTATTTAATATTAACATTTTAAAACTTAATTGTTAATTTAAATATAGAAATTAAGCAAGCTATTTATGAAAATTTTATACTTTTGATGGGGGAGATGATAAAAATAGAAATAAAAG
>JACXUN010000032.1 GCA_014763905.1 Campylobacterales bacterium | reverse complement strand
GTATATGGGAATTTTGGAGTCTATGGTGTTTGGATAGTGGCTTGGTTATTGCTATTCCCGTATGGATTCCCAAGTGCAACGTGGGAACCAGTTAGCATTACCGATATGTGTCTTATCAGGGTGAAGCGTTAAGCCAACTTTATTGACCCACTCTTGAACCTTTTTAAGAGCCATTTGTGCCTCTTGTTTAGTTTTCGATAAAATGACACACCAGATAAGTGTCAGGTGATGCCAATGTAGCTCTCTAAAACGCAATCTTTTTAGAAATCTCAATATCCTGCCGAATCAACGCATTTACAATACCATTAAGAGAATAGTCACTCCCCTTTTTTTTGATATTTTTCATAAGAAACGCAAGAATCTCCTTATCCAAATAGATAGGGATTTCCAACTCCTCTATCGGTCGATAAAATCTTCCCTGTTCAGCATTTGTAAAATCGTATTCATCTTTCATTTTGGACACCTTTTCTTATATGCTTGTTGCTCTTTTTTAGTTGCTTTTCTCGCACTAATAATTCTTACTGACTCTTTCCCGTCATCATCTCTAAAAGTATGAACGACGACAAGAATCATCTCATGAAGCGATTGACCAAGCAAAACCCATCGATCTTCATCTTCTGAATGCTCTTCATCATATTGATTCAGAGCAAATGGGTCTGCAAAAACATAACACGCTTGTTCAAAAGTCACGCCATGTTTTTTGATATTAATCGCTTCTTTATTTCTATCCCACTCAAACTTCATTTATTATACCTTTTTTAAAATTAAAGCTATACTGAATAATAATTTGCTCTAGGATGATGCACCACAAGTGCCGAGGTACTCTGCTCAGGCACAATCTGAAACGTCTCACTCAGCTCTATCCCAAACTCTTCAGGTTTGAGCATATCAAACAGCTCTCGGCTCTGCTCCAAGTCGGGACAAGCAGGATAGCCAAAGGAGTATCTCGCTCCTTGGTAGCGATTCATTCGTACATCACGCAGGGTGGCTCCTTCGTCTTCTCGTAGGATACCCAAATCCATACGTATCTGTTTGTGTGCCACTTCGGCGAGGGCTTCAGCTAACTCGACAGAGAAGCCGTGTACCATATTGTACTCTAGGTATTTTCCTGCGTCGTAGAGTTCCTTTTCGTAAGCAGAGAATTTCGCTCCGGCACTCACGCAGGTCAGAGCCACCACGTCGTGTCGGTCGTGTCGGAAGAAGTCGCTCAAGGCTCGGTGGGGTTTGCGTCCTTGGCGTGGGAAGCTGAACTTGGTCACAGCCCGTCCGATAATGTGCGACAACGGCTCACGGTTGGCGTTGGCATCGACATTCCACCCCTCCGATTCGTCGAAGATATAGAGTTCTTGGTCGTTGCTTCGGCATGGGTAGTAACCGTAGATAATGGTCGGGTCGAAGAGGTCTTGGTCGATAAATTGGCGTTTGAGCCGTTCGTAGGCTGGATAAACTGTTTCGTCCATGAGTTTTTGGTACGCCTCTTTGGTCATCCCTTTGCTTTTGTAGCCCCAGTGCATTTTAATGACGGTGCGTTGGTTGACCCATGCGAAGATGGTCTCCATATCCAAATCGGCTTTTTGTAAGACCCGTCGTCCCCAAAACGGTGGGGTGGGAATCTCGACCGGTTCCGGCATGGTGAGTTCCTCAAACGGAGGGATGATCACCTCTTTGACTTCGACCTGCTCTTTGGCGACCAAATCCCCTGCCAGTCGGGTATCGAGTCCGATGGAGGGGTCGGCGTTGTACTTTTCGATTCGGCTCATGGCGATTACCCCGTCAAAGGCATCACGGCAGTAGAAGATCGGGCCGTTGTAGATCGGTCGGCAGAAATCATCCACAAACCCTCGGGTCAGAGCAGCACCCCCAAGCAGTACGGGAATCTCTATCCCTTGCTCTGCCATTGTCTCTAGGTTCTCTTTCATCACGGCGGTCGATTTGACGAGGAGTCCACTCATCCCGATGGCTTGAATCTCTTGACGCTGCATCACATCGAGATACTCTTGGAGTTCGGTTTTGATCCCGATATTGATCACCTTGAAACCGTTATTGGAGAGGATAATATCGACGAGGTTTTTTCCCACATCGTGGACATCTCCTTTGACCGTTCCGATGACCAGCGTGGTGTTGGTGGCTTTCTCTTTTTTGGTGAGGTGAGGATTGAGATAATCGACCGTCGCTTTCATCGTCTCGGCAGATTGGAGGACAAACGGCAACTGCATCTGCCCAGAGCCAAAGAGTTCCCCCACCACCTTCATCGCGTCGATGAGAATCTCATTGACAATGATATCGGGGTGAATGGTGTGACGTACCTCTTCGACGAGGGGAAGCATTCGCTCTTTGTCTCCGTCGAGTAGGAGTTTGGAGATCTTCTCTTCGCTGCTCATCGCTTCGTAGGCTTCGTCATTTTGGTTATTGTTGACGGTTTTGTCCGAGAAGTGTTCGATAAATTTAAAGAGCGAATGCTCATCAGGGGCAAAGAGCAGTTCCTCACAGATCGCCCGATCCTCTTCACTTATCTTGGCAATCGGCACAATATGTTTGACATTGATAATCACCGAGGTCATCCCCGCTTCGATACAGTGGTGGAGGAAGACTGAGTTAAGGAAAATACGGGCATTCATAGCCAGACCAAAGGAGATATTGGAGAGCCCCAGCGTCGACCCTACCTCAGGGTGTCGCTTATGCAATTCGCGTATCGCTTCGAGGGTCTGAATCGCAGCATCACGATACTCTACATCCCCTGAACCGACGGTAAAGGTGAGCATATCAAAGATGAGATTGCTTGGGTTAATCCCGTGACGGTTAACAGCGAGGTCATAAATCCGTTCGGCGATGCGTAGCTTATCGGCTGTGGTCTTTGCCATTCCTTTTTCATCAATGGCAAGACAGACCAGAGCGGCTCCATATTTTTTGGCAAGTCGACAAATCTCATCGAGTTTATCTTCGCCATCTTCGAGGTTGACCGAGTTGATAATGGCTTTTCCCCCGATACATTTCAACGCCTCTTCCATCGTATTGACCCGTGTTGCGTCGGGCATCAACGGAATCGAAATCTTTTGGTTATAGAGGGTCATGACCTCTTTCATGTCAGCTGAACCGTCTCGCCCTGCAAACTCCACATTGACATCTAACAGGTGAGCCCCATCACGCACTTGGGCTTGTCCGACGGTTACCGTCCCCTCATAATCACTCGCTAAAATCAGTTCACGAAAGGCTTTGGAACCCGTAGCATTGCTTCGCTCACCGATGAGCAGTGGAGCAGGTTTTTGAAAGAGTTCAACACTGCTAAAGAGTGATGCAATCGACGGCTCAATATGCCCTGTCGCCTTTTTTGGTTTAATCGCTCCAACGGCTTTTTTGAGAGCATGGATATGTTGAGGGGTCGTACCACAACACCCCCCCAGAAAACTCACTCCGTCAAATTCCGTAAACTCCAACTGCTTTTCGGTAAACTCGCGTGGTCCCATTGGGTAGTAGGTGTATCCCCCGCGGTTTTGAGGGAGTCCGGCATTGGCATGAACAGAGATCGGGATACTACAGAGTTTGGAGAGGGTTTTGAGATGTTTTTTGACTTGATCGGGCCCCGTTCCACAGTTAAATCCAAGGGAGAGGATATCAAATGGCTCTAAAATCGTCACAATCGTCGTCACATCCGTTCCAATGAGCATACTACCACTGAGTTCAATCGTCACCGAAACCATAATCGGCAATCGGATACCCCGTTGACGGTTTGCCTCTTCACATCCGTGAATCGCTGCTTTGATCTGTAATGGGTCTTGACAGGTTTCAAGCAGGAACACATCGGCTCCACCGTCAATCAATCCTAAAGCTGTTTGGATATAGCCTTCGTACATTTCGTCGTAGTGGATATGTCCAAGTGAAGGAAGTTTGGTTCCCGGACCGATAGAACCGAGGACAAATCGTGGCTGTTCAGGCGTGGCGTATTGATTGCAGATTGCTTTGACAATCTCTGCCCCTTTTTTGGCGAGTTCATACGAACGGTGTCCCATACCATATTCGTCAAGTACCCACGACATCGCTCCGAAGGTATTGGTTTTGATCAGATCGGCTCCGGCTTTTCCATAGGCATTATGCACTTCTGCCATAAGGTGGGGGGCGGTGGCGTTGAGGAGTTCATTACAGCCCTCTTGACTATTGCCGTTCTCGTCTAGCCATGCTTCAGTTGGGATTTCTAGGTTTTGGATTTGGGTTCCAGTTGCTCCGTCTATGACGAGGATGCGTTCTTCTATTAAACTTTTGATTTTTTGTGTACTGTTCAATTGCTTACCTTTATCTCTCAACCCATTCACCATCGCATAGGTCGGGTTCCCCTGATCCCAACACCAACACAAACGGCATTATCAATTTTTGTCGGGATCAGGGGAACCCGACCTACGAATGTAAAATCGATTAATAGGGCAAAATTATCGTTACGGCATTGTAGCGAAAAATTTTAAGGTGAACCATACGCTTTTAATCGTTTACGTGTTAGACTCATTATTCAAATTCTTTCAATGGGTTATCTGTGGAATTACCGATTTTTTTGTTGGGATTGACCATTGTGATGGTTTTTCTCTTTGATTTTACCAATGGTTTTCATGATGCTGCCGATATGGTGGCGACGGCTATCGCTTCCAATGCGATGAAGAGCAGCGTGGCAATTGGTATCGTGACTCTGTTTACGTTTATGGGACCACTCTGCGTTGGATTGGCGGTGGCGGATACGGTCGGAACGTTTGTCAATATCACGCAGGCTCCGATTATCCATGCCCAAGCTCTGGTTATCGCGGCACTCTTATCAGCCATCACCTATAATCTGGTGACGTGGAAATTCGGATTGCCTTCCTCTTCCTCGAACTCCTTAGCCGGGGGTTTGGTCGGTGCGGGGTTATTGGTCGTCGGCAGTGAACAAATCAATTGGGGAGTCGATGCGTTTCATCAAGGGCATTTGGAAGGGGTGATCAAAATTGTTGTCGGGCTGTTTGCTTCACCCTTTTTGGGTTTTGTGATCGGATTTATTATGATGAAGCTGATTTTCAAACTCTTTAGCCGTTTTACGATGCACATCAGACCGCTCTTTATCGTCTCTCAATATTTTAGCGTAGCGTGGCTGGGGTTTTCTCACGGAGCCAATGATGCCCAAAAGGGGATGGCAATTATCGGGATGATGCTGTTAGCCAGCGGTGAGACAAGCTCTTTTTCGATTCCGTTATGGGTGATCCTCTGGTGTACGACGGCGATTACCTTAGGAACGATGTTTGGAGGATGGAGTATTATCAAAACACTTGGTTTTGAACTCTACCGTATTCGTCTGATTCATTCCGTTGCCAATCAAATCTCTTCGGCACTGGTCAATAGTTTGGCAACGGCAATCGGTGCCCCGACTTCGACCACGCAAGTGGTGACCGCTACCCTGCTGGGAAACGGTGCGGCACAGAAACCGGCACATGTCGGATGGGGGCGGGCTAAACATATTGTAGTAGGATGGTTTCTGAATGTTCCGATCTCTATGTTTTTGGGGGCGTTATACGCCTATATATTTATCGCACTGTTAGGAGTTTTTGTCTCATGATTACCTCATTTATCAAAAAATATATTTTACCCAAGGAGGTTGAATTCATCGGAGGATTGATTAAACAGTCTGAAATGATACAAGAGATTATGAATGCTTTGCAAGAATGTTTTATCGAACAAAATGAGAACCAATGCCAAGCTATTCTTCAAAACGAACACAAAGCACAAAAAATACGCGAGTCCAATATGAATGAGCTGTTAAATGCATTTTTGACACCCATCGACCGAGAATCTCTCTACCGAGTCATTACGCAAATGGATTGGATAGCTCTGAGCATTCGTCATTTTGTTTTGGAAGCCAAAGCGTATGAAATCAAGCAACTTGATGATGGATACATCGATATCCTGAGGGCATTACAGCAAGCCAGTCGAACGCTTCATTTTGGTTTTCAACATCTTGCAAAACCGAACAATCATGATATCGATAATGCCACACAAGAGATTCGTGATCTTTATGATTTTATTGTCGATATTTATATTCAAAAAATGGCAAGCCTCTCCCGCAATGAATCGTTTGCCAAAAAAGAACTGCTCAAACAACTCAAAGAGATAGCCAAACGTTTTCGGGTATGTGCCGATGGATTAGAAGATATTGTGATCAAAATGGCTTAGTGTCTAACTCGCAAAAAATAAATGTTATAATTGCTTTTCATTAAATCCTAAGGATATCTCCATGTCATTTTCCAACCTAATGCTTTCGCAAAAACTCCAAGATACTTTAACAGCATTAGGCTATACAGAGCCTACGCAGATTCAACAGCGAGCGATTCCGCAACTGAGAAAAGGCAATGACATCATTGCCACCTCGCAAACCGGAACCGGGAAGACCGCTTCGTTTGTGCTGCCCATTTTGGAAAATATTCCCGAACCAGAGGCATTGAAACGAGGGGAAGAGCGGTATAAAGTGGATGCTCTGATCTTGGTCTCGACACGAGAACTGGCTCTGCAGATTCATAACCATATCGAAAACTATGCCAAAGCCTTCACCCATAAGTCGGTAGCTCTCTACGGCGGGGTGAAATTGGGCGGGCAGATCAATCAGATTCGTGCCGGAGCCAATATCATCGTCTCGACACCGGGAAGACTACTGGATCATATCAGTAACGGTACCGTCAATCTCTCAACGGTCAAGATGGTCATTATCGATGAAGCCGATAAGCTGCTGGAGATGGGATTTAGAGACGAGCTGCGTGAGATCATAGCCAAGCTCCCCAAACGTCGGCAGTCGGCAATGTTCTCGGCTACCTTTCCGCCCAATGTAATCAAACTGGCAAAATCGCTGCTCAATAACCCGACCGTGATAGAAGTTGATCCTAGCAATATTGCGGCAAAAGAGGTCAAGCAGGTAGTGCATTATGTCGATCAAGAGCAGAAGGCTCCACTGCTCTCCTTTTTGATCGGTTCGCAAAATTGGCAACAGGTTTTGGTCTTTGTCAACACCAAACACCAAGCCGATCGGCTGGTCGAACATCTCAATCTCGACGGACTCAAATCTCTAGCTATCCACGGAGACAAAAGCCAAGGGATACGAAATAAAGCCCTCCAGCAGTTCAAAGAGCAGCAAATCCGTGTCTTGGTCGCTACTGATGTGGTCGCACGAGGTATCGATATTGTCAATCTGCCTCATGTTATTAATTTTGAACTGCCGCTGAAAAATGAGGATTATGTCCATCGTATCGGACGAACCGGACGTGCCAAGCAGAATGGGGAGGCTCTATCGCTAATCTGTGCCAAAGAGGTCGAACAGTTTAGAGAGATTGAAAAGATGATCAATCTCACCCTACCAACCATAACCACTGAAGGTTTTACCTATAATCCTTCAGCACAAGCAAGCAGTAAAAAAACAGATAAAAATAAGTCAGATAAAAATCAAACCTTAAAGAAAGCCAAAGAGATTGCTGAAAAAATAATGAAAAATACAAAAGATGAGCCAAAACGCACCAATAAAAAAAGAAAAGTCACAAAAAGAAGCCCACAAAATAAACGTCACTTCTAATTTTAATAAAATTTTTACAAAAAGAGAAAAATTTTCTTTTTAATTAAGAGTTTTTTTATCCTAATTGCGTTATAATACGAACATATCTTAAGAGAGTGATGAGAAAGTTTTTTTCCCATTCCTCCTTTTAAATTGATAGATAAACGCAACAAACAAAAAGTACCTTTCCCCTCCCTATATGTACTTTACTAGATGCTCATCACCTCTTAAGATTAATTAACTCCTAGTTATAATACAAAATCCTAAATTTTAGAGCTTTATATGAGAAATTGGTTTCAATTTGACCGTCGTATCTTACAACAATTTAATTTTATTTTATTATTACAACTGATTCCACTTTTTATCTTCTCTTCCTATCTGGTATATGAGATTGAACCACGGCTTTTTAGTAAACAGTTGGTCTATTATGGAATAGCATTGGGAGCCTTTTTTATTACTTTTCTGATCCCTTGGCGTAGATATCAGTGGTTGATTCCACTCTCTTACTGGATTAACCTCATTTTGCTTTTGAGTGTCGATCTCTTTGGTAAGAGTATTCTCGGGGCAAGACGCTGGATAGAGATACCGGGTATCGGATTGACGATTCAACCTTCTGAATTTATCAAAATCACCGTTCTTTTGATGCTGGGATATCTTATCGTTCGTAATCCACCTCCAAAAGCAGGCTATGGATTGAAGATGTTTGCCAAACTTGCGATTTATATTTTGATTCCTTTTGTATTGATCGCCAAAGAGCCGGACTTAGGAACCGGGTTGGTACTGCTACTAACCGGATTTGGTGTACTCTTTATTGTCGGTGTACAGATGCGTATCTGGTTTGCTATATTGATTCTCTTAGGTTTGACGGCTCCATTGCTTTATAGCTACGGACTAAAACCGTATCAGAAACAGCGAATTGCCAACTTTATCGGTGAACCGAGTTACCACGTTCAGCAATCACTTATTGCGATCGGATCGGGTGGTATGCATGGACAAAAACAAGAAGAAGCAACCCAAACCCAGCTCAAATTTTTACCGGTCTCCTCTACCGACTTTATCTTCGCTTATTTGGGAGAACGATTTGGGTTTACAGGGATTATTGCGGTTATCTCATTTTATATTTTACTGATTTTGCATCTTCTGCATATCGGTATGTCTAATGCCAAGGATTACTACACCGTTGTCTTCTCCTCCGGGATAGCTATGCTGTTTTTTATCTATATGGGAGTCAATATCTCGATGACCATCGGACTTGCTCCGGTTGTGGGACTCCCCCTGCCGATGTTTAGTCATGGTGGGACATCATTTATTATTTTTGCGGTTCTTTTCGGTATTTTGGAAAATTTGCTTGCTTTTCGATTTTATTTTATGTATAATTCGGACTCTAAAATCACGATGATGCGTCAAAAATCACGCTTACGTTGATTTTGGGTCTTTAGCTCAGCTGGTTAGAGCACTCGGCTCATAACCGAGTGGTCCAGGGTTCGAGTCCCTGAGGACCCACCATCCAAAACCCCTATATATCGGGCATTGTCCAATATTTTTACTTAAATACAGATTTAATCAGAAATCGTTTAGTCACTTTTAGTCACCCCTACTTCTTCTAATAGTAACCTTTTTTTAAACCAAAACTTTTAAAGGAATTACCCAAAACTGATGCTCTTCAATCTTATAGGGTAATACTTTATCTCCTCCATATAAAATAATACCTTTAAAGCTTTTACTATTCATGGTTTTAGCTAAGGCAAGTAGACCTTTAAAATGTTCTTTTTTGATATTTGAACCTGATTTTATCTCTAAAGCCACAATCTCTCCACTGTTTGATTCTAAGACAAAATCGACCTCTGTTTTTTGTAAGTCTCTATAGTGAAAAATATCTACATCCTTATCTGAAGAGGATTGGTGTTTAATCAGTTCTGTATAGACAAAGGTCTCTACCAAATTGCCTAAAAACTCATTTCTTCCTAGCATTGAGCCTTCGACATCGACATTCAGTAGATAACTGGCTAAACCTGAATCGATAAAATGCACTTTGGGACTTTTACTCACCCTTTTAAGTCGATTGTTTGAGTAGGCAGGAATAAGCTTGATAATATACAAAGCTTCTAAAAGTTGAACATATTTGGCTACTGTTTTATCTCCGATACCAATACTCTTGGCTATATTACTGTAGTTTACAACCGAAGCCACCTGTCCGGCTAACACTTTTAAAAGCTTTGAGAGATCAGAGATTTTATCGAGTTGTATATTTTCAATACTTCCAATGTCTTTAGCAATTCTTGCTTTGATATAGAAATCAAACCAAGCTTTTTTTGCTTTGGCTGTCAGTTGATACACTTCAGGATATCCACCATTAATAACAGCTGTAATAAACTCCTCTTTGGAAACACTCTCAAAATCCCTATCGAAACGATTAAAATCATCACTAAAAAGTTTATCTATAATATTCATCTCTCTGCCATTTATCTCCGCATAAGACAAGGGAAAAAGATTAAAACTCACCATCCTACCAGCTAAAGACTCTTTGATTTGACTGTTTTTAAACATATCGGATGAACCCGTAAGCAAAAACATACCTTTTCGATTGTGTTCATCCACACTTATTTTAATGGGAGGGATTACTTCAGGTATCATCTGCACTTCATCAATAGCAACATTTTTATCTTTTGAGATATAGCTAATAAAGCCTTGTGGGTCGGATGAAGCCGTATTAAAAATATCCATCTCATCAAAAGTATAATAGTTCATATTTTTATTTTTTGCTATCCGTTTCTGTAGGGTTGTTTTACCTGACTGCCTAGGTCCATTAATAGCAACGATTCTAAAATTTTCTAGCATTTCAAGTATGATAGATTCTAATTTTCTATGTACCATAATATAATCCTTTTATAAAATAATTATACTTTAATTTACGAAAAAATACGAATTTTAAAGCTATATATTACGAAATTTATAAAGATATAATAC
>JACXUN010000229.1 GCA_014763905.1 Campylobacterales bacterium | reverse complement strand
GTGATATGTCCGATAATAAAAATCGGTATCTCCAAACTCTTAGCGATACGCATCAGCTCAAAAGTAATCGTCCGTACTTGGGTGACTGAGCCGGGAGCCGAAGGGGTATCCTCTGAATAGAGGGTTTGAATCGAATCGATGACGACAAATTGGTAATTTTTGCTTTTAATATCGGTCGTAATATTTTCGAGATTGATTTCTGCGAGTAAAAAGAGCTCTTTATGATTGGCATCGAGACGGTCGGCACGCAGTTTGATCTGTCCGGCAGACTCTTCACCGGAGACATAGAGAACGTTTTGACCGGTTTTGGCAAGATTCCCGGCGATTTTGAGCAGGAGGGTGGATTTCCCAATCCCCGGACTTCCTCCGATTAGGGTGAGCGAACCGGGGACGATGCCGCCGCCTAAGACCAAATCTAACTCTTTACTCCCGGAGTTGATGCGTTGGATATTTTCCTGTTCTACTTCAGTGATGGGTATGGCTTGGGATTTGAGTTGGGCTGAGGAGCTACTTTTGGTCGCTTCGACAAATTTGATCTGTTCACTACTCAACTCTATCATGGTATCCCATTGATTACAACCGGTACATTTTCCCAACCACCGCGGGCTTTGAAAACCACAGGCTTGACACTCAAATAGGGTTTTTTTCTTTGCCATTTTTTCCTACTCTCTCTTAATCTGTTGATAGTATAGTATAAAATAGATGGAATCAGCAAAAATCTTTCAAATTGTCATTTTTTAATTATTGCAGGAGGGAATATTACCAGTATCACTGGCATATTCGTAAAAGAATTGATAGAGATCCGGCAGCCAACTATGATCGAATACCGGTTCGATTTCGAGACAGAGATCCAGTATCTCTTGATATAATTCACCTGTCTCGACAATAGCTTCCCACTCATCTTGGGTATGATTTGCCGCAAAGGTAACAGCAGAGACATCACAATGTTTTTGAAGTTTATGGGTAAATATTTTTAGACCTCTTTTGGCATTACCAGAGGATATATCGGGGGGCATATCAATTGAGACTTCTGAAGAAGAGGAGGAGATGTTATGACCAATTGTAGAACGGTTGTCATCAGTTGTCTCAATGATATGATCGATCAGCTCACTTCTGCTCACGCTTTGAAAGAGGTTTAATTCTTGTGTGTGGGATAGCGTCAACAGTGAAGAGATACCAAATAGTATCAGGCTCTTTTTCAATTTATCTCCTTAAGTGGCTTAGTGACAGTATAAGAAAAAAATGTGTGATGCCTGTGTAGCCATCGTGTGATAATTGTGAAATGATAATTAGTTTACTTTTTTAAGTTAATTTTACTTTAAAATGATGGAGAGAGTTAGGATATAATGTGATAAAAAATTAGGTAGATTATGCAGCAAAAAATCATTGAACATTTTATAGAACTAACTCAAATCCCTCATTGCAGCAAAGAGGCGGATAAGCTTTTGACTTTCTTGGAAACTTTTTCCAAAACAAAAGGCTACGAAGTTGAGATCGATGAGACCAAAAATATCTATATCCATAAAGGAACACCAAAATTGGCTCTCCAAGCCCACTATGATATGGTCTGTATGGGAAAAGCTCCGGTTATAGAACCTTATATTGAAGAGGGGTGGATGATGGCATGCGGATCATCACTCGGAGCCGATAACGGCATGGCGATCGCGATGATGATGGTGCTGATGGAACGAGGGGAAGAGCTGGAGTTTGTGATTACTGCGGATGAAGAGATCGGTCTGGTCGGAGCGGCGGCATTGGCATTTGAGCTGAAAAGTGACTATATGCTCAATCTCGACTTTGAAGATGAGGCAGAGGTGTGTATCGGATGTGCCGGCGGAGCCGATATCTTGGCGACTCAGCAGTTTGCATCTGCTACTGCTCTACCCTATCGCTATCGTGTCAGTGTCAGCGATCTAACCGGTGGACATTCCGGTGTTGATATCGACAAAAACATTCCCAATGCGATTAAAGAGTTAGCCGCCTATCTAAGTAATAAAGCGGTCAAACTCAGTTCATTAAAAGGAGGTGAACGGCGTAACTCTATTCCGGTCAATGCGGTCGCTCAGCTCACCTCTGCGGTTGAGTTGGTCGGTACCGATATGGTGCATGTAGAGCCGATAGATGAGCTGTTATCGGTTTATGAGAGTGATGCGTTATTGACACTTCTTCACGATTTTCAGCACGGCGTAGATCGATATAATGAGGCGTTTAATCTGCCTGATACCAGTATCAATCTCGCGATCGTCCATTTCCAAAACGGCAGAGCCGATATCGAAGCCAGTGCCAGAGCGATGAGTGCCGAGGGATTAACGGAAATTTGTCATAAAAACTTGGAGCTATTCTCTGCACACGGATTTAAGAGCCAAGAGAAATGCAAATACCCCTCATGGAAACCGGAGATCAACACCTTTACCCAATTGGTCGGAGAGTCAATGGAGAAGGTGTTTGGTCACAATGAATATAAAGCGATCCATGCCGGACTAGAGTGCGGATTGATCTCAGAGAAATATCCTGATATGTTATTTGCGTCGATTGGTCCAACGATTCAGTATCCCCATTCGACGAGAGAACGAGTCAATTTGGAATCGGT
>JACXUN010000031.1 GCA_014763905.1 Campylobacterales bacterium | reverse complement strand
TTTACGAGGTTTCCCATAGACTGCGTTAGATTTTTTTGAATTAGCTCTAGCTAGTCCTGCAAAAATCTGCCTTACCTATGAAAAACCTCGTAAAACTGTGACTATAATACTCCGTCGAACTCAGGTTATTAGGGTTAGATTGAGCGGGACGTTTCGGAAGTGGAGAGATTCCACTTCCGTAGCAGAGAATTAAACCAAGCCCAACTCTTTGAAAATCTCTTCAAATACAGTGTTGATTTTGACTAACTGGTTGTAGATAATCCCGAATGCTTTATCTTCGGCGATCCACTCTTCGATGTGCTGAACACTTTGACTCTTCTCTTCACTGCTTAATTTATCGGACTGATGAATTGCCTCTTTGATCTCTTCTACTCGCTCTTTTGGCATGACTGATCCTTTATCATAGATTTAAACCTGATTATACAATGATATTCCGTTGAGTTCAATTTAATCTTTTAATTATTTACTATATAATCCCGACATGAAAAAATATCTACTGATTTCCTTTATTTTACTCCTAACTGCCTGTCAAGAGGTAAGTGATAACAAACCGGTACTGTGTGATACCAAAGAGCGTCAGCCGGTGATTATCGTCAACAAAAATCGTCATCTCCATATGTCCGAATATTGGATCGATCAGATTAAAGAGCCGGACAATCTGATCATGAACGCCGATGAGATTGAAGCATTCAATACCTATACCGCCAAACAGCAGCATATGCTCACCCGTTTTAAGGATGTCGGCAGCCTATACGGTGGTAGCTGGGTACGAGAAAGTATTACTCGGGCATTTTTCGGACTTCGTAACAGCGTACATTATTTTGAAGACGGCAATAAGATCGATAATCGCTTTTTTAGCACGATGCAACGCTATTTGAGTCTCGATTTGCTCCAAGATGCGAGTGTCGAGACCCGTTATGCCATGACCGTTAATTATACCGATCAACGCGTCATACCCACGGAACTGGCACTGCTCAAAAAACGAGACGAAATCCATTTCGACCGTAATCAAAACTCGGCATTGGATATCGGTACACCGATTGCCATTCTGCACTCTACAGAAGATGGACAGTGGCATTACGGTATGGGACCAACCAGTTCCGGATGGGTCAAGGACAGTGATATCGCATTTGGTGATCAAAAAGAGATCGCCGACTATCTGGATATGAAGAACTTTGTGGTCACTACCGCTGCCAAAACCGCTCTGCTGATCGGCGGAAGATATCATGACTATCTCCGTATGGGGGTGAGACTACCGGTTATTATGACCATCGATGATATGAGCATGGTCTTGATCCCGATGCGAAATGAACACGGTAAATTAATACTCGGTAATGCCACAGTCAAAACAGAAAATACTCATAAAGGATATCTCCCCTATACCCCACGCACGATTTTGACACAAGCCTTTAAATTTCTTCATGCTCCTTACGGCTGGGGCGGTATGTACGGAGAGCAGGATTGTTCTAAATTTATCCAAGAGATTTATGCCACCACCGGACTCTATCTTCCTAGAAACTCCGCATCACAATCTAATGCCGGATCGTTTCAAACAGTCATAGAAGGGCTTGATAACATGACCAAAACCGATATCCTTCTCAAAAGTACCATAGGAGCGACCATTATCCATCTGGATGGGCATATAGTCCTCTATATCGGGGAGTATAAGGGAGAACCGTATATTATCCATACGGTTTGGGGAGAAAATGGCACCCATTTTGCGTTAGGACGAACCGCCATTACGCCGTTGAGTTTTAATAACTACACCCAAAAAATCGATGTCATTACCCAGCTTATTCAAAATAAATCTTCGCTCTGATATTATCAGCGGAGATGTTTTTATCTTTCACGTCATATCGTAGATTAGTGCCTACAATACGGCTCTTATTCATATCAATCTGAAACGGCTCTTCGCCGTAAAGCTCTTTGGCTTTAATCAAATAAGCAACCTTGGAGGTTTCAAATCGAAACCCCTCATCTTGTGTCAACTGCACCGAATCATCCAGATAGACAATATCATCCTGATAGTTTGCTCTGTTTGCTGTTAGATGTTGAATGTTCTGATAGGTCATATTGATATCATGCATTTCAAAGTATGTCTGATACTTAATGGCTTCTGAAGCATTCATATAGTTTTCCACCCCTTTTGGGGTAATCTCTATTAACGAAAATGCTTTGAATGTCAACTCTTTGGAGGCATTGGATTCAATCGCCTTTACACTATCTTGATTTTGAAAAATCAGCAGAGCAAAGACCAATCCGACACCGACTGCCAAAGCCGGTTCAATTCTTAATACCATAGCTTGAGATACTGCTCTTCCAAGCCTTCACGGAGTATCAGCTGTTCAATCATCTCCCGTACTGCCCCTTCACCGCCGCGACTGTTGAGTACCACATCGGCAATCTTTAGTACATAGTGTGACGCATTCGCAGGGACAAATGCGATCTTGGCAGCCTCCAGCATTGTATAGTCATTTAGATCATCGCCGATGGTGGCGACATTCTCCATCGTTAAACCAAGCTCTTTTAATAATTCTTCAAGGACTTCTTTTTTATTATGAACCCCTTGATAGAAATGTGCAATCTTCAGCTCTTTGGCACGTCGTTCCACAATCTTGGAACTTCGACCGGTGATAATGGCGACCTGTCTGCCCAATTTGATCCACGAGGCAATCGCCAATCCATCTTTGACACAAAACGATTTCACCTCATCGCCATGCTCTGAATAGGTGATCTTGCCGTTGGTCATCGTGCCGTCTACATCTAACACAATCAGTTGAATACTCATAACACTCCTTTGGTACTTGGAATACCGGCATTTTCATTGATCGCAATACCGCGACGCAATGCTACGGCTAACGCTTTAAACGCGGCTTCAACCATATGGTGTTTATTGCGTCCGCGATTACAGATGAGGTGCAAGGTAATATGGGCATTAAAGGCAAAGGCTCTAAAAAACTCTTCGACCAACTCCACGTCAAATGTCCCGATCTTCCCTTCCATCGGCATCTCAAAGACCAGATAGGGACGATTGGAGACATCCAGATCACAACTCACAGAAGCCTCATCCATAACGACGGTCGCATTGCCGTAGCGTTCGATACTTCGTACCGGATAGGCGGCTTTGTAAAAGGCTTGTCCCAAAACAATGGCAACATCTTCAACGGAGTGGTGATCATCAATATGGGTATCCCCTTTGCAGGTGATCGATAGATTCATGTAAGAGTGTTTGGCTAATGCTTCCAGCATATGATCCAGAAAGCCTACACCGGTATCGATCGTAGACTTTCCTGATCCGTAGAGTTCAAGTTGAACCGTTATTTGTGTCTCTTTGGTCTCGCGAGAGATCTCAATCATTTTACCTCCAGACGGGGAATGCTCCTATAGTGTTCAAATTATGATGGTCGATAAACCGTCTAGCCTCGGCATCATTTGAAAATCCTTCTATATGGACTTTATAGAGGGGTTGAGCATTTTCAATATATGTTTTAATATTCGCTCGATGATTAACATCCAGTAAACTGTAACGGTTAGCATACTCTGTTGCACCTGCGATTTGTCTGAAAGCACCCACCTGAACCGCAATTTGTTCACGATTTGATTGGGTATTATGGGTTGGATAGGCAGCATTATTATCGGCATAAGGATTTTGATATATCTCATCCATATGATCACGCATAAAAGGTGATTGGGAGTAGTCATACTCAATGGTGTTTTGTGGAATAGACGCATTTAGTGTATTGACTTTATTCATGCCTGTATTAAATTTTGTACCGCGTCTGGCATAGGTTGGATTGGGTGATTTGGTAAGGGTCGTAAAACAATCTGGACAATTTTCCGGTGTAATGTTTCCTTGTGCCATTCTACCGGATTGTTGACCATCTCCATTGCCCAATACTTCGATCCGTACATCGGTTACCCCGCGTTCAATCAGCCCAATGCTTTTTGCTGCTGCATAGGAGAGATCAATATCTCGTCCTGGTACATTGGGACCAACGTCATTGATTTTGACCACCACACTCTTACCGTTAATTATATCGGTCACCCGTACCACAGTTCCCATCGGTAGCGTTTTGTGTGCGGCTGTTTTGGCATTCATATCATAAATCTCACCGCTGGCTGTCTTTTTACCATGAAATTTTTTCCCATACCAACTGGCTTTTCCCAGAGAGCTAGAGAGTACTTGAGAATTTTGCATATCACCATACTCTTCAGATTGGAAAGTTGTGGGCTGAGCATATCCATGATACGCATTACTGCTGCTGGTATTTATACTTTTTTGGACACATCCTGTCAATAAAAAGGCAGTCATAACGGATAATCCTAAAACTTTTTGTTCTCTCATTGTAATCTGCTCCTATAAAAATATTCAATTATTTCACACTGTTGTTGGGCTTAACGAACTCTATATCGATCATAAAAGAGACGTTGCTTAGATACCGGGATATTGACTTTTGCATATCGGTTGTGAACAACCCCTTGTCTAAAGTGAAGGTTGGCACGTTTTAAGGTATAGAGATCCATGCCTAAAATTTTGGCGATACGAGAAAGCTGCTCACCGTTCTTGACCTCCACTTTAACCAAGCGGTCATCACTACTGTCTGGCATCATGCGTCCATAGGTATCTTTGTGGTTATAAAGATAGTTCTCACCGATCATTGAAAAGAGCAAAATTTTATTGATATAATCTCGGGTCTCTTTTCTTACAAACCCTTTTCTCTCATCCATCAGCACATTTAAATCTGTCGTCCCGGCTCTTTTGAGAGCTTTTTCCATATTGGTTGGTCCCCAGTTGTATGCCATTGCGGCGAGATACCATTTGTTATGAAATTTTTTATTGAGCCGAGTCAGATAACCGATTGCTGCTTCCGTTGATCGGATAGGGTCATAGCGTTCATCCACCTGATAATTCATAACCAGTTTTTCATCATGAGCTGCTTTGGGCTTAAATTGCCACAAACCTATGGCTTTGGATTTAGATATGGCATTGGGATCAAAGGCTGATTCAACCAGACATTGATAGAGAAACATCGGTGACATACCGTTTTCAATCAATTTAGTTTTAATCGTCGGTACGATTAGGTGTGCTTGCGATACTGCTTTGCGATAGGTGGCTCGGGCATCTCCTTCATTTCGTTCGGCAAACTGTTTAAACTGCCAATTGTTGATATACTCTTGATTAATGTTAAATTCACTTAAAACCATATGATAGACAGGAAATGTTTCGGAAAGTCGTGCATCCGACACAGCACTCAAAGAAAGTGCAAAAATTAAAGTTTTATGAATTTTCATATTTAATCCTTATGTTTCAAAGTAATACAAGTATAGCTTTAATTAACTTATTCTTAAACCAAATATTTAATTTATTTTTCAATTATGTTAATTTTTATGTTAATAAAAAATTATTTTTCATAAAACTCATACAGGATAAAGTAATTCCGGTTATTTTATCATAGAAGATGGGAGAAGAGTGCCTTGGCATTTTGGGTGGTAATTTGTATCATTTCTAATTCTGTGATACCGGAAAGTTCCGCCATTTTATGAGCGATCAAACGGGTATAGCTCGGTTCATTTCGTTTGCCGCGGTGTGGATGCGGTGTTAAATAAGGAGCATCGGTTTCAATTAGCAGTTTATCCATAGGGATTTTTGGATAGACATGAATCAGTTTGCGTGCATTTTTAAAGGTCAATACCCCGCCGATTCCGTAATAAAAGTTTTTGGAAGCCAATTTCAACAATGCCTCATCGGCATTATAACAGTGCAGTACGCCTCCCTGTTCTCCGGCATAGTGATCCAACAGTTCCAAACAGTCTGCCGAGGCATCACGGATATGTACAATCAGCGGCAATCCAACCTCTTTGGCTAATGCAATCTGATCGATAAAAATCTCTTTTTGTAAGGCTTTTTCAGCCTCGATAGCCTCCTCACCTTCTGGCAATCGATAGTAGTCCAGTCCACACTCACCAATCGCCACACATTTTGGATGCTGAACATACTTTTCCAGTAAACTTCGATCATAATTGACCGCGTCATAAGGATGAATACCTACGGCAAAGAAAATTCCTTCATACACTTCACTCAATCTCACTGCTTCGGCTAACGTCTTAGGATCGGCTCCGGGAATAATAAATTGCTTAACCCCATCTGCTTTTGCCCGCTCTAATACTTCATCAAGATCATCACGGTAGCGTTCATCATCCAAATGGCAATGCGTATCGATCAACATTGAATTATCTCCTCATATTCTCAATCTACAAATCAAATTCTATCATAATATCATGAACCCAAAAGAGATGATGAATGCATCAATGAGCCTGACACCTTGGATCAAAACCGATTTCCAAAATTTCAAGTCTGACATCACCGATACCTTTTACAGTTTTTTTATTAAAAAACTGTAAAAAGGAAGGTGATAGGGTAATTGGGTTGGCGTTATTTGTTGGATTTCTTTTTGAGGTAGAGCAACTGCTTATCCTGATCGATCTTAAAATCAAATTGAGAAAAGAAGTTCATACCCAGCAGTCCATCGGCATTTTGCCGTTTGAACGGGGCAAGTGTTACGGCAAAATCGGTCAACTCTAAATCTTGTACACGAATCGAGTCGGCTTTGGCAAGATGGGCGACGATCTCTCCTCCGGCGGTATGGAGGAAAATCTCCTTTTCGATCTGTAGAGAGGGGATCTTATCTTCATCGAGAAAAGTATAGCTGGCTCCCGTATCGAGCAGAAGCGTCAAGGGTGTACTATTGATCAGTACTTCGATGGTGTATTGGGATTTGGCTTTACCCAGCGGTATCATATGGCTGTAGTACTGCTGCTCTTTCTTTTTGCCTTTGGTGGTGTTGAGCAGTGTTTGGGCTTTGGCTCCGTAGGTCGGGTCATAAGCGATCTCTTCGAGCAAGGCTTGGGCTTGACGGTAACTCTCCAGTTCATAATAGAGTTCGGCTAGCCGCATGGTATATTTCCCATTGTAGAGATTTTTGTCAATCAACTCCTCTAACAGACTAATGAGTCTGGCGAAGTTTTTATTCTCTTTGAGCTGTTCGATATAGGTTTCGATGGTGCTGTTGAGATTGTTTTCGACTTGGCTGAGATAGGTTTCGTCTTGCAAATCATAAAGTTCAAACAGTACATCCAGAGCTTTTTCAAACTCTTGTTTATCCCGATAGAGTTCTGCTAGATAGAGTCTCATCTCTATATCAACGGGATCGATTTCAATATAATGTCGTATCTCTTCGATGGTCTTTATCGGATCACGATTGGCTAGATTATAAAAATAGGCTTTGAGAATCAGTTTATACTCTCTGAGGGTTGATTCATCGGCTTCAAGATAAAGAGCCATGGCATTACTAAAGTGATTTTGATAGAGCAGGGTGTAGAAATCAGAATCGTTTGTTTGATTGGACTCAACCGTTACGGTAGATACCGCAGCAAGCGGTTGAGAAGCTTCAGAATGATTTGGTTCACGATTGGATTGTGTGGCAAGAGCCGTTTGCCGTTCCCAAAATTTTTTTTCTGAACTGGGTTGTAGATTGGGTTCTAACGAACTATAAAACAGATGAAAATTCCAACCGATTGTCACACCGATAATCAATGCAAACAGAACTTGAAACATACTTAATTCCTTCTATTAAACCTTCCTTAATTCTATCTAAATAGCCTTACACCGTTCCGTTAAATCATCATGTTGTTAAAAAAATATGGTAAAATTCGGCAATATTAAATAAGGGTAGATAAATATGACTGGATACATGCTTTTTTCTGGAACAGCTAACGAAGCGTTAGCGGAGGAGGTATCAAGATATCTTGATCAACCACTCTCTAAAGCGAAGATTACGCGATTCTCGGACGGTGAGATCAATATCAAGATCAAAGAGAGTGTACGGGGTAAAGATGTTTTTATCATCCAATCGACCTCTGCACCGGCGAATGCTAACTTGATGGAACTTTTGATTATGGTGGATGCTTTGAAACGTTCATCAGCCAAATCGATTACGGCCGTGGTTCCTTACTACGGATATGCACGTCAAGACCGAAAAGCGGAACCGAGAGTACCGATTTCGGCGAAACTGGTAGCCAACCTGATGGAGACCGCCGGGATTACCCGTGTGGTGACGGTCGATCTTCATGCATCGCAGATTCAAGGATTCTTTGATATCCCGGTAGATAACCTTTATGGTGCGGTACTCTTCAATGACTATGTCAAGTCCAAAAATCTCAAAAATCCGATTATCGCCAGTCCGGATATCGGCGGGGTGGCACGGGCAAGATATTTTGCCAAGACACTTGATCTTGATATGGTTATCGTAGATAAGCGTAGAGAAAAAGCAAATGAATCCGAAGTGATGAACGTGATCGGAAACGTTGAAGGCAAAGATGTCATTATGATCGACGATATGGTCGATACAGCAGGTACCATGGTCAAAGCAGCTGCTGCTCTCAAGAAGTTGGGAGCGACTTCGGTTATGGCATGTTGTACCCATCCGGTACTCTCCGGTTTGGCATATGAGCGAATCGAAAAAGGGGAGCTGGATGAACTGGTCATCACCAATACTATCCCTATCTCCCAAGAGTCATCCAAGATCAAAGTCCTCTCTACGGCTAGAATGCTAGGAGAGGTGATCCGACGGGTTTACAATAACGAGAGCGTTAACTCTCTATTCGAGACAAATTAATGACAAAAAAAGTACCTCAGTCGCATATTCGAAATTTTTCGATTATTGCCCATATCGATCATGGTAAATCAACCTTGGCCGATAGAATTATCCAACAGTGCGGAGCCATAGCCGATAGAAAAATGTCTTCACAAGTGATGGATACGATGGATATCGAAAAAGAGCGTGGAATCACCATCAAAGCCCAAAGTGTGCGACTTGACTATATCAAAAATGGTGAACACTATATCCTCAATCTCATCGACACTCCGGGACACGTCGACTTCTCTTATGAAGTGAGCCGTTCATTAGCATCGAGTGAAGGGGCATTGCTGATCGTCGATGCCGCTCAGGGAGTCGAAGCCCAAACGATAGCCAATGTCTATATCGCACTAGACAATGATCTGGAGCTGATCCCAGTCGTCAACAAAATTGACCTGCCGGCTGCTGATCCTGATCGTGTACTGATGGAGGTAGAAGAGGCAATCGGTCTGGATTGTACCGACCACTCACTGGTCTCTGCCAAAACAGGATTAGGTGTTCCAGAACTGATTGACACCATTGTCCGGCGGATTCCGGCACCGACCGGAGATGAAGAGGCTCCGACTAAAGCGTTGATCTATGACAGCTGGTTTGATAGCTATCTAGGAGCGTTGGCACTGGTACGTGTCTATGACGGCAGCATCCAAAAGGGTGACAAGATTAAAATCATGAGTACCAAAGAGGAGCATCAAGTGCTTGGACTCATGTATCCCAACCCGATTGCCCCGATCAAAACCAATAACATCAATACCGGAGAGATCGGTATCGTCGTGACTGGACTCAAAACCGTTGACGGGCTTCAAGTGGGGGATACCATTACCAATGCGAAGCGGCCGACCTTGGAGGCCATTCATGGATTTGAACCGGCCAAACCGTTTGTCTTTGCCGGTATCTATCCGATAGAGACTGACAAGTTTGAAGACCTGCGGGATGCCCTCAATAAGCTCAAACTCAATGACAGTTCCATCTCATTTGAGCCGGAGAGTTCCTTGGCATTGGGATCAGGATTTAGAACCGGATTCCTTGGGATGCTTCACATGGAGGTAATCAAAGAGCGGTTAGAGCGTGAGTTTGATCTCGACCTAATCGCAACCGCTCCGACGGTTGTCTATGAGGTACTCAAAACTGACGGAGAACGTATCAAGATTCAAAACCCGTTTGACCTGCCGGAGAGCCAGAAGATCGATACAATCTTCGAGCCGTATGTCAAAGCAACGATTCTAACCCCTAATGAGTTTGTCGGAAACCTTATTAAGCTCTTGAACGATCGTCGAGGGATTCAGATCAAGATGGACTATATCAATGAAAACCGTGTCCTTCTGGAATACGATATCCCGATGAATGAGATCGTGATGGACTTTTACGACAAACTCAAAAGCACCACCAAAGGGTATGCGAGTTTTGACTATGAACCGATCGGATTTAGACCGGGTAATCTGGTCAAACTGGATATCCGTGTTGCCGGCGAAATCGTAGATGCTCTTTCGATTATCGTTCCCGAAGAGAAGGCTAGAAACCGAGGATTGGCATTTGTCAACAACCTCAAAGAGTTGATCCCGCGGCAACTCTTTGAAGTCGCGATCCAAGCGAGTATCGGTAACAATATCATCGCCCGAACCAACGTCAAATCGATGGGTAAAAACGTAACTGCGAAATGTTACGGCGGGGATATCACCCGTAAACGTAAACTCTTAGAGAAACAGAAAGAGGGTAAAAAACGAATGAAAGCCATCGGCAGCGTCAATGTCCCGCAAGAGGCATTTATGGCGGTACTGAAGCTGGATTCGTAGATTTTATCTAATCTTGTAAAAGTTTCCCCATGCAATGCATGGGAAATAG
>JACXUN010000228.1 GCA_014763905.1 Campylobacterales bacterium | reverse complement strand
GTTCCATCTTGTTATGATATAAGGAGTATAAAACTCTTAAATAAATGCATGACCAATTTTATCACTTATTCTCTTACGATACGTGATAAAGAGATGTAGAGTTTCAGATCGTTTTATCCTAAAGTTTAGTTGAGGTGTTTCCGTCGGTTAATTGGAAATTTTTTTTAAAATATCAAAAAATATGTTTATGAAAATATGAATATATATCAAAGGAAAAAGATGAAGAAAAATCTTTTAATTTTGCCATTGGCACTTACGTTGTTTGCTGCGGCTGAACCATTAAAAGTTTCAGTTCCTCAAAACTCTTTAAGTGTGTATGATTCGAGTGGGAATCCCATAGCACTTACAAAAGGACGTGCAGGTGTAACTTCAGTTAATGGATACGCAGTGTGGTCTAATGCTGGAACTGTTGGTGGAGCACCCATTGATATCAAAGCAACAGTAAAGTCTCTCACAAGTGGGGATATATTGTACTTTTATGATCCAAGTGCTAATCCATCCGTTATTCAAGATGATTTACGTATAGATCTTAAAGATAATCCTGATAGTTCGACTAATAATACTACTGGCACAAGAAGCGTTCAGTTGCAGTGGGAAGTATTCTTAGCAGGAACATCTACCCCTGCGAATGGTAATATAGATTTTTCTATTACAGACATTGATGGAAAAGGCGGGCTTCCAAATAGCAGGGAAATCATCAACCCCAGTTTGAACCATCTCACAGGATATGCATCGGAAACTCCTACTAATATCGCTTTTGCTGTTGATGATAGAAATAATTTATTAAATGCTTCAGGTACACAAGATCAAGATTATGAATTAACCTCTATGGCAACATTTTCATGGAGAGGAGTATCCAGTTGGGAAGTAAATTATCAGCTTAAAACAACTTCAAACATAAATGCTGCTGCTTTTCTTCATGACGGTGATGGAGATTTGCAATTTTCAAATGCTAATCTAGTAAAATTAATTACATTGGATTTGGATGTTGATGACTCTACAGCAACAGGTACTGCTTATCAGAATGTGTTCAATGAAGGTAGTAGTGGAAGTGCTGTTTCGATTGTAGATAGTGATGTTACCGTGACCCAACATAGGGTATTGGGTACCAATTTAGGCGGTGCTACGATTAAGCTCACCAATGCAAAAGAGGGTGATGCATTAAACATCGGTACACTTCCGGAGGGTATTACGGCAACTACAGATACGTCTGTTGATGGCGAAATTACGGTTACATTAAGCGGTGTAGCTTCTATTGCTGATTATCAAACGGCATTGCAAAATATTCTTTTTAATAATACGAGTACTTCACATATTGATACAACCCCAAGACAAATAGAGATTTACGTAACAAATAATTTATTTGGAACAAACACTGAAGTAGCTATTGCTACGATCAATATAGAAGCTGATTTTGATAATGATGGTTTAGTTGATTCTTTAGATCAGGATGATGATAATGATGGTATTTTAGACAGTATAGAAGGGAATACGGATAGTGACGGAGACGGTCATATCAACTCTCTTGATTTGGACAGTGATAATGACGGTATACCGGATAACGTTGAGGTACAAACTACGTACGGTTACATTGCACCGAGTGGAACGGTTGATCTTGCTACTGGTATTGATATAAACTATCCTGGAGGATTAACACCGGAAAATACAGATGGCAGTGATACCGCCGATTATCTTGATAGCGATTCTGATAATGATGGGAAAGGTGATACGGTGGAAGCTGGATATACAGTCACTGCGACTACTACAGATACGGATGGCGATGGTATCTTAGATGCGTATGATGATGTAAACGGTAATGATGTTAATGATGAGCTTAACAGTGGGGCGAGTACTTTACCAAATGGGGATACCATAGCGGATAACGATAATGAGGTAGACTATCGTGATATCGATCATGACTCTGTAGCCACCGTAGCTCAAGAGGATAATGTTACCGCTACAACAGCAGGCAGTACTGTAACGGTTGATGTTTTAGCGAATGATACTGATGCAGAAAGTGATATTAATGCAAGTACAGTAAGTATTATAACTGTAGGAGCTACGGATAGTGATGGCGATGGTGACTTCGATACCTTAGTCGTTGCGAATGAAGGAACATGGACGGTTGACAATACGACAGGAAAAATTACATTTACACCGGTTGCAGGATTAATTGGGGATCCGACACCAATTCAATACCAAGTGAGTGATAACATTGCTAATGTTTCTAATGCCGCTAATGTTAGTGTCAACTATCCTCCGGTAGTAACTATCACAAACACAACTACTAAAGCAGATGGCACTGTAACAGTAAATGGAACCACAGAAGCAAATGCAACTGTCGTTGTAACCTTCCCAAGTGGAGAACAAGTTACAGTAACAGCCGATGAAAACGGAGATTATACTGCAACATCTCCAAATCCAGAATCAAGTGGAGAGGTTAAAGCGGTTGCAACGGATGCAACTGGTCTAAGCTCTGAACCGGCAGCTGATAATTATGAGAAAGACAGCGACAATGACGGTATCGCCGATACGTACGATTTAGATGATGACAATGATGGAATCTTAGACAGTGTCGAGGAGGCAACAGCGAC
>JACXUN010000227.1 GCA_014763905.1 Campylobacterales bacterium | reverse complement strand
ACACCCTCCAAGATAGTAGATAACCTGAGTTCGACGGAGTATTATAGTCACAGTTTTACGAGGTTTTTCATAGGTAAGGCAGATTTTTGCAGGACTAGCTAAAGCTAATTTAAAAAAATCTAACGCAGTCTATGGGAAACCTCGTAAAGCTGTGACTATGATATCCCGTCGAACTCAGGTTCTTAGCACACGGTATCCGTTATACTCTAAAAACTGTTTGATGGTATCGCTTAGCTGGAGGTCATCTTCGAGTAGTAAAATGGTTACTTTGGGCATGGTGAACTCCCTATACCGATATTTTTACTCATTATAAACCAACAATATAAATCCTATGTGAATTGAATCTTGTAAATATGATATAATCTATTTCAATAGAACAAAGGAATCGTATCATGCATAATTTTAAATTTGCTTTTTTATCGTTGTCATTTCTACTTTTTATCGGCTGTTCTCAAAAAAAACCTGAACTCTCTCAGCCCTTAACCGTCAATATTATTCACATCAATGACCACCACTCACATCTGGAAGCGGAGGAGATGCCCTTAACCATTGAGGGGCAGCAAGTTTATGCGAATATTGGCGGATTCCCCCGTGTGGTGAGTCAAATCAAAGCGTTGCAAGCCCAAAAAGAGAACCCGATAACCCTTCATGCCGGTGATGCGTTGCAGGGGACGATGTACTATACAGTCTTTAAAAGCAGAGCCGATGCCGATATGATGAACTTGATAGCATGGGATGCGTTTGCGTTGGGGAATCATGAGTTTGATGACGGGGATGCAGAGCTGGATAGGTTTTTAGAGCGGCTGGATACGCAACATATTGTGGCGGCGAATGTCATAGCTTCTCAACAAAGTCCACTGCATGACAACTGGAGACCCTATTATATCATTGAACGGGGCGGTCAGAAGATCGCGATTTTGGGTATCGAGATAGCGGGCAAAACACAAGCCTCTTCCAATCCCAGCCAAGAGATTGTGTTTGTCGATGAGTTGACAACGGTCAAGCGATATGTAAAAGAGATCGAGAAGCAGGGGATCAATAAGATTATACTCTTAAGCCATTTCGGTTATGAGAATGATCAGGCATTGGCTTCGCAAGTCGAGGGGATTGATGTGATTATCGATGGAGATTCGCATACGCTGATGGGGGATTTTAGTATGGTAGGACTTCAAAGTGTTGAGAAGACGTATCCAAAAGTAGTTAACTCTCCGTCGGCTCATCCGGTCTGCATGGCTCAGGCGTGGAACTATGCCTATCTGGTCGGTTCACTTGCAGTGCAGTTTGATGAAAAAGGATATGTGAAGAACTGCCAAGGCACGCCGATTCTGCTTATGGGTGATTCATTCAAAGAGACGAATGAGAAGGGTGAAAAAGTAGCCGTCGATATGGAACAACAAGCAGCAATCCTGGGCGTAATCGATCGCTACCCTCAACTCCAAATCGTTGCCGAAGATACGCAAGCCGTTGCCAGACTTGCTCAATACAAAGATCAAATAGAGACCAAGAAAAAAGAGGTACTCGGAGAGGTCACAACCTACATCGGACATAACCGAATACCCAACGATCGCTATGATGGTCATAAAGCATTGGCATTAGGCAGTGATATCGCTCCGCTGGTCGCCAAGTCGTTTTATCTACAGAGCAAACGAGCCGATTTCTGTATTCAGAATGCCGGAGGGGTTCGATCTGGATTGAAAGCCGGAGCGTTAACCGTCGAAGATATCTATAGCCTGCTGCCTTTCTCCAATACGTTGGTAGAACTAAAGCTGAGTGGAGCGGAAGTGAAAATGATGTTAGAAGCGGTTCTTAGCAGTATCTACGATACCAAAACATCACGCAGCGGATCATTCCCCTATGGATACGCAATTCGCTACGATGTTGATACCACCCAATCTCAGGGGAATAGGGTGATCAATATTGAGATCAAAAACCGAAAAACCGGGGAGTGGGAAGCATTAAAGAACAATCGTTCTTATGTCGTTGTGACCAACTCTTACCTCGCTTCCGGCAAAGACGGGTATGATATCTTGAAAACGATTAAGGAAAAAACCGATACCTACTTGGACTATGCGATGAGCTTTGCCGAGATGGTGAAGCAGAGCCGACAAGTCGAAAAATTGCCAGAGGAAGAACATTCGATTAAGTCGTTTAAGTAGTGGGATTAAATTTGAGTTATAGAGGTGAACTACTCAGTTCCGTTCCTATCACTTAGATTACTATCCATGGAAAGAAACGCACTCAGCGTCTGCATTTGTGAAAATGCCGGTTCGGTGTTCATGCCGCCGAGTAAATTTTTGTTGATGGTAAGGTGGCATTCGATGCATCGGTTGAGTCCTTGATGCTCTGGGACTTGTGATGCGGTTACTTTGGTGATATCGTGACACTCCCAACAATCCTGACCGCATCCTGCTCCCATATTGATCTTTGCCATCTCTTCTTGTGTATGGCAGGTTTTGCAGCTGGTCAAAACGGCGTGTTCCTTATCGAGTTTACCCTCCTCTTTAACCAATTTGGGGTGACACATCACACAATCTCCCTCACACGCATAGAGAAAAGAGAATAATGTGAAAAGTATGAGTAGAATATTTTTCAAAA
>JACXUN010000226.1 GCA_014763905.1 Campylobacterales bacterium | reverse complement strand
CCGGCATAAATTCTCACGTTTTCGATTACTTCTATATCGGCAGAAGCTCTAAATTCACTATAGTTATCCGCATCACCGAAGGCTAAGGAACCCGGAGCATAGAGGAGTTTACTTTCGATCGCAACCGGCGGGATATTGTACATAAGCGGTGGGAATGTATAGCGTACTTTTGCCATAAGGGGAAGAGCGGTGAAGTCTTGGTCTTTACCACCAACCTCAATAGAACTCCAGATCATTTTTGCACCAAAAGTTAACTCTACTCCTTCAACACCTTCAAGTTGATTGGTCGCACCGAATCCGGCTCCGATGAGTTTTCCGTCTTTGCCATTGTTGTCACTGTTTAAAAAGTTGACATCGGCTTGGAAGATGGTGCTGCTGGTCTGCATGGCTGCCAAGTTTCTGGAGTCGATAACTCCTTCTACTTCTAAATCTTTTTTATTGATATTAATTCCGGCTCCACTCTCTGCTAAAAGAATTGATGTTCCCAACAGGGTAGTGATGGCTACTTTTTTTAACATTTTACTTCTCCATAATTTTTTAGTTTCAATTATTGTATCATAAGTTATGTTATAAATTATGATACAGATAAGTTTGTCTAAAATAATTCTATCTTAGATAAGTTAATAATAAGATTTTAGTCTACATATATTTTTCTAAAACTTTTGGAATGGTGATACTTCCATCCGCATTTTGGTAGTTTTCCATAATGGCTATCAATGTTCGTCCTACCGCTAATGCTGAACCGTTGAGGGTATGGACGAGCGTATTTTTCTTGCCCTCCTTGAATCGAATCTTGGCACGTCTGGCTTGGAACTCTCGGGTGTTAGAGACAGAGCTGATCTCTCGGTATTTGTTTTGTCCCGGTAACCATACCTCTAGGTCGATGGTACAAGCTGCCGAAAAACCTAAGTCACCGCCGCACAGTTCAACCAAGCGGTGCGGGAGTCCCAGTCGGGTCAAGATATCAGAAGCGTTCTCAACCATCAGTTCGAAGATTTGATCACTCTGCTCCGGTGTGGTGAGGGCGACCATCTCTACTTTGTCAAATTGGTGTTGGCGAATCATTCCCCGGGTATCACGACCGGCACTGCCTGCCTCTTTTCGGAAACAGGGAGTGTAAGCGGTAAGCAGTATCGGCAGCTGATTTTCATTGAGAATCTCATCGTGATAGAGATTGGTTAATGGTACTTCGGCGGTTGGGATCAAGTAAAGCTCTTCTTCTTCAATTTTGAAGAGATCATCTCCGAATTTCGGCAGTTGTCCGGTTCCTTGAAGCATTGCGGCATTATTGATATACGGGACACAAACCTCTTCAAACCCTTTTTCTCGATTGACATCCAAAAAGAAGTTGATCAAAGCTCTCTCTAATCGAGCCGCTTCACCGCGAAGGACGGAGAATCGGCTTTTTGCCAATTTGACTCCGCGTTCAAAGTCGATCCAGCCATTCTTTTCTGCCAATGCCCAGTGTTCTAATGGTTCAAAATCAAAAGTTCTGGGTTCGAGAACTTTTTTGAGTTCAATATTGTCTGCTTCATCGGTTCCAACCGGTACACGCTCATCCGGCAAGTTCGGCATAGCAAGTGCCACATTTTGTAGTGCCTCTTCGGCTTCATTGGCTTTGGCTTGCAGTACAGCGATGACCTCTTTGTTGGCATCAACTTTGGCTTTGAGTTCACCGATATCTTTACCCTCTTGTTTGTACTGCCCAAAGAGTTTAGACATTCGATTCTGTTCAGCTTTTGCCTCTTCGAGGGTAGCATTTGCCTCTTTTAGCCCGATAAAGAGTTGTTTGAGGTTTTCGAGTGTTTCGTTATCTACTCCTTTTTTAGAGAGTTTTTGGGTCGCCTCGTCAAAGCTTTTTTGAAGATATTTCAAATCAATCATACGGATATACCTAATAAAATAAATTTTTGAAATTATAGTTAAAAAGAGAACAATCTTAGGTTAAGGCAACTTATTAGATGATTTGAAAAAAGATTTTTATAGATGCAATATGCTAAAGCTTATGGACTCTTATTTTTAGTCATCATATCGGGAGCTTGGTATTGGCAGATAATCTTTATAGATAAAAATGATTTGATTGATTTTAAATCGACCATTTCTGTCAACAATCAAGCGGCTTATATCCCTTCTCAGTGTTATACTCAAACAGTAGATGATCAAGGCAGGGTACACAATCCTTGTTTTAGTTGTCATATCAATTCGGTTGAGCCTAATTATATAGATGATTCTCATCTGCAAGTGACTTACGATATGGGAGAATACTCTAAGATCAATCGATTTACCAATCTCTTTAAAGATAGAACCGAAGCGGTAGACAATATAAATGATGAGGAGATATTGGCGTATATTCGGGAAGATAACTACCAAAAGAGTGATCAACTGCTATTGGCTCAAAAACTCAAAACGGTTCCATCGGTGTGGGATATCAATGAGAATGGTAAATGGGATGGGTATATGCCGGATTGCTATTTTAGTTTTGACGGTGAAGGGTTTGACAAAGATCCTGAGGGGAATTATACCGGTTGGCGGGCGTTTGGTTATTATCCTTTCCTTGGTACCTTCTGGCCGACTAACGGCAGTACAGATGATGTACTAATAAGATTGCCGGAAGCGTTTAGAGA
>JACXUN010000030.1 GCA_014763905.1 Campylobacterales bacterium | reverse complement strand
ATATAAATTATGAAAAGTGTAAAAAAAATTTTAGTATTAATCGGGTTGTTAGCGGTAAATAGTGCGTATGGTTTGACGGTTGTCGAAGATGCCGAAGACACAAGCACCTCAGGATGGAAAGTTCGTGTCGGTTCTGCGGATGACATTACTAATGTGTATGACAAAGAGAGCGATAGCCGGGTGATTCAACTCAATGGAGGCGGTTCGTATATACTGGGGGGAACATATGGTGAAAGCGTCTTAGATATTCGGGGTGAAACCGCGGTGAGTTGGCGAATGCGTACGGAGATACCGTATACGATCTTTGTCATTGTGGAGAGTCGTAAGGGACTTCGGTATCTCTTTTATACTTATAGTCCCAACAGAGGATTGTTGCACGGTTTTGAAGGCGGGATTTTGCATGGTTTGGGTGCGTTGACGATTGATGGACGTTGGCGAACCATTACCCGAGATCTAGAACGTGACTTGAAAGATGCCGAACCGGAAAATGAGATTATAGCGATCAATGGCTTTATGTATAACGGCGGAGATGGAGGTATGATTGATGATATCGTTTTCTATACGCCTCAAGAGACCATCTATGAAGATGGCGAGAGCGGTATTGGTAGCTGGCAAATATCTGATAACGATCCATCTGGAGCCACTATTACCAATATCGCAGATAACGACCGACAGGGAAGAGATCTGCAAGGGCATATCATTGCTTTCAAGGGGAATGGATTTGATAATGCATACCGTTTAGGTGCCACAGAAGGAGCCAATGCATGGAATAACCAAATCCAAAAAATTGTGCAGTGGCGATTTAGAGCGTTTGGGAGTGAGCCTGAAGTACTTTTGGCAGATCCCGATGAACGTGGTACGGTTCGTGATTTGAAAGCATTTGAGTTTCGTGTGCATGTCGAAACATCGGAAGGTCTGAGAGATTTGACCTATACCTTAGGGGAGACTTTAGGTGTAATAGAAAACGGTATGACCCTTCATCATGGTTTAGGTGATGACCGTATACGCGGTTCGGTTTGGGCAGGCGATAATCCAATGAATGAGATGGGACTGTGGCAGACAGTTACCCGAAATCTCGAAGAGGATATTAAAGATTTTGAACCGGATAATCAATTATTGGCGGTTAATGGTTTTGAGGTACGTAATAGCGGTTTGGTAGATGATATTAAAATGTTGTCGGATTATTTTATCGAAGAGACCGCTCCTTCTTCAGAAAATAATACGGCCTCAACGAATAGTGTTGCGATCAATTGGGGATTGATGATTCTTTACAGCATGATGTTAATGGCAGTCATCTCTTTTTTCTTGAAAAGAGGAGATCTCTATATCGATAAAAATAGTCAAATAAATTAAAAATTCATTAAAAACTAGGAAACAAAACTATATAATAACATTATTGGTTTTAAAATATTAAAAAATATGATTTAGGAGTGTGAAATGGGTAAAAATTCAGTAGGTGATAATATCGACTCCGGCAATGCGGCGTGGAAGTTTTCGGGTGAAATGGTCAATGATTTTGAAGATCACGTTGCCAAATCGGTACCGATGTATAAGGAAGGTCATGATTTGATTTTAAAAATCAGCGACTATTTTGTCAAAAAGGATTCAGTCTGCTATGAGATTGGTACCTCGACGGGGATACTCTCGTATAAACTGGCACAAAGATTTCAAGATCGAGAGGCTAAATTTATCGGTTTGGATATCGAAGAGGATATGATACATCTTGCCAAAGAGAAGTATAAGCTTCCACATCTTGCTTTTGAAGCAGCAGATGTTTTAGAGTATAAGTTTAAACCTTCTGATTTTATCAGCTCCTATTATGTGGTGCAGTTTATCCGACCAAGTCAACGGCAGCAGTTAATTGATAAAATATATCAGAGTCTCAATTGGGGAGGAGCCTTTCTCTATTTTGAAAAAGTACGAGCTCCCGATGCACGGTTCCAAGATATTATGACCGGTGTCTATAATGAATACAAACTAGAACAGGGCTATACCGCCGAACAGATCGTCCAAAAATCACGGAGTCTCAAAGGGGTGTTGGAACCGTTCTCAACCCAAGGCAATATCGATATGCTCAAACGTGCCGGATTTGTCGATATTATGAGTGTGGCGAAGTTTGGTCCGTTTGAGGGTATGTTGGCGATTAAGTAGAAGTGAATGAAAGTAGTTTTTTTTACCCTTAAATGGTTGGTCAAACGTATAGGTTATCTCAAAAAAGAGTTGAAAAATCTTTATCAAATGATTGTTTATCAACCGCAATCGCGTTTTTTACTGCGTACATGGGATGCCCCGTTGTCTCCTCTGAATGTCATTAAATTTTATAGCTTTGTTGGGCGTGTTGGATTTGCGACACGCGAGTTTTTGGCTTTGATCACCAATGGTAAACTGTTTAAAAAGCAACTCCTGCTTGACGGATACGATGATATAGATGTACAATCGCAGTATCTACAAGGAGACGATAATATCCCGTGGCCCAAACCGCCGTTGGTCGAGACAGATAAACGGATGGTCAATCAAGCCCTTTTTGAGACGATTGAACGTTCTTATTTCTTAGCCAATGAACACGACCCAGATAAGTTTGATCGAGCCGAATGGTGGGAGGAGATGAGTCAAGCGTTTAAACGTGAACTGTTTGATGAACAGGGCAACATTAATCAAGAGTATTTATCCCATTTCCGCGGGATGAAAGAGTTGCCGGCAAATTTGGTCAAAGATCAGTTCTTGGTCGTGAACCGTGAATTTGGATATACGGTCAGTTATCTCAAAGCAATCGATTTGGTACTAGAGTATCATCGACATGCTCAGATTGTGCGTAAAGAGATACTCTTTTCGCTCTCCGAAAGTTATGCCGGCAATAACCTTTGCGTCCATTATCGAGGGATTCGTTTGAGCCTGCGTCTGCTTTTTCATTCGATTATGGTTGAAAATATCTTGGCACATACCACCCTCCCAAGTAGACCGACTATCTTTGAGATTGGAGCCGGATACGGCGGGTTGGGGCGTATTTTGAAAACCTATATTCCTAACAGTTGCCATATCCTTCTGGATTTGCCGGAGACTTTGACCTATACCTCCTATTTTATTGCTTATAACTTTCCGGATAAAAAGATTGCCTATCTCAGTGATATAATGGATCGGTTGGAAGATTTTGAAGCGTTGATTGCCGAGTATGATTTTATTCTGATCCCGCCGTGGGTCACTTGGTATATCCCCGACAATAGTGTGGATTTGGTGATCGATACCTACTCTATGAGTGAGATGTCTAAAGTCTATGCAGAGTATTATCTAGGACATATCGACCGCACGCTGAAAAAAGGCGGTTATTGTTACTCGATTAATAAACGGTTTAAACGAGAAGCGGATAAGCATCCGTTTTATGATTGGCAATTTAAAAGTACGTTTACAACGTTTCTGTATGAGTATAGTAAATACATCCATCCGCAATGGTTGGGTCAAAAGATAGGGTGAGATGCGAAGTCTAATTCAACGGATCAAAAGTAATACCTATATCTTTCAGATTCTGACTCTGATGTCCGGAACCTTGATGGCTCAGATTATTATGTTGGCATTTATTCCGATTTTGACGCGACTCTATACCCCGAGTGAATTTGGTATCTACTCGCTTTTTTTGACCCTTTCGAGTATGATCGGAACGGTCTCTAGTCTTCGGTATGATCAGGCAATTATGCTGCCAAAATCTAATCGTGATGCCCAAGCATTGGTCTTTTTGTCGATTCTATTAACGATTGCGGTGACACTGATTTTGACGATTGCGACAATCATCTTTTATGACTTTTTTTGGAACTATTTTAACCAAGAAGCTTTTTGGGTATGGCTTTTTCCTTTGTCTGTTTTGGTCTTTGGTTTGGTGCAGATATTCAATAGCTATGCGACCCGCAAAGAGTTTTATAGAAAGATTGCGACCGTCAAGATGATGGAGTCGGTGACGACGGTGAGCAGTCAAGGGATTAGCCGTTATTTCTTTATGTGGGATGGATTGATTGTCGGAAAGTTGTTATCCAATAGCTTTTCTCTCTATCAACTGCTGCACTATCATCTCAAAAAACAGACGCTGCAGTTGAAGTATCTTTCCAAACGACGCATCCGTGCCAATAGCAAACGTCACGAAAGTTTCCCCAAATACTTGAGTCTCTCTACCCTGATGAACTCATTGTCGCAAAATATACCGGTATTGCTTTTTAGCTCATTTTTTTCACCCGCGGTTGTCGGGTTTTACTCGCTGACGACACGGGTATTGCAAGCTCCTATTTTATTGATAGCCGATTCGACACGCAGTGTCTTTTATCAAAAAGCGTCCAAGATGTATGCCAATGGTGAGGATATCATTCCACTGTATACCAAAACGACATGGGGACTGGTGAAGCTTTTTATTCTACCTATGTTGATTATTATATTTCTAGGACCAACGATTTTTGCATGGTTTTTTGGTGAAGCGTGGAGAGAGTCGGGTGTGATGGCTCAGATTGTGATTGTCTGGTTCTTCTTTGCATTTATTGCACCGCCGACCAGCATGATATACAATATCTTAAATCTTCAAAAACTGTTGCTCATGATACAGATAGCCGCATTGATATTAAGAACATCAGGGATTTTGGTCGGATATTATTTTTTTGATTCTTACTGGGTCGCACTCATACTATTTGTACTGTTTAGTGTGGTGCATAATCTGATTTTTATAGGCTATATCTATTTTAAAATCAAAAAAAATCATTTTATCAGGAGTCAAGCATGAAGCTCTTTTTTTTCGGAGATACGGTACTCGATAAGCCGTATCGTTTGGATTTTGATATGGAACCGTTTGTTATCAATTTAGAGACACCGCTCTCGTGTGAGGGGACACCTGCACTGCATAAAGTCAACTTGTGTCAAGAGGGTTCACATATCGTTGAGACCTTTCGGAGTCGCCCTTTAGCCGTCTCATTGGCAAACAACCATGTCATGGACTATGGTGAAGAGGCATTTGCCAAAACCCGAGCTATTTTGGAGGATATGGAAGTTCCTTACTTTGGAGCCGGACGCAAAGGAGATAATTTTCATAACCCGGTTGTGATTGAATTTGCCGGGAAAAAAATCGGGCTGCTGGGCTACAGCTGTCCGACCACTACACCGGTTTTTGGGGATGAGGTACATAGCGGCAGTGCCTATTTGAATGTGGACAATGTGCTGAATGATATGGAACAGCTAAAAGAAAAGGTTGATTTTATTATCGTACAGCCGCACTGGGGGATTCAAGAGATTCCATTCCCTACCTATACTGATCGACAATTGGCTCATACTTTAATCGATAACGGGGCTGATATGATTATCGGGCATCATGCCCACGTGATACAGAGTCGTGAAATCTATAAAGGCAAGCCGATTTTTTACGGTGTGGGTAACTTTATTTTCCCTGATCTGGCGGTACCGCGTAATCATAACGGGATAGAGTTTACCTCGATACGGTATAAGACCCAAGAGATCGAACATCGACGCTCCCTGATTGTGACGTTGGATGAGGATTTTCATGCCGATTTCTTTACCGTGGAACTCAACGGCGATACCGTTAAACCCAAAAAATTCTTACTCCCTTCTTGGCTGCCCGATTCAGAAGCAGCATTTCAGCAGCGGTTGCGATGGTATAACCGATGGATAATGGTTAAAAACTTTTCACGAGACCCTAAACTCCCGACACTCGATCACTTCAAACGGTTTGTCTCCTAATGCGTATTGTAACTTTTATGGCGATTATTTTGGCGTTTAGTTTTTGTATCTATCGCTGCATAGAGGAGTTAAAAGGGCTGCCGGATGATACGATAGTGCGTGATAAAAAGATATTTATTATCGGTGATTCTACTGTACGGTACGATTATGATGAGCAGCGGATGGGGTGGGGAACCCCGTTGGTGCAGGAGTATATGTTGCATCCTGAAAATGGTTTTAACGAAGCCCGACGTGGAGCAACCGCAGAGAGTTATCGCGTGATGGATGAGTATACCCTCAAAAACAAAGGCACCGCCTACTGGGAACAGACCAAAAAGCTGATTCAATCAACCCCCGATCATGAGGGTGGATATCTTTTGATTCAGTTTGGCAGCAATGACAACATTGCCAATGTACCCCAAGAGCAGTTTGTCAAAGCACTCAAAAGTTATATTGATGAAGCCAAAACGATGCAGCTTATCCCTGTCCTGATCTCTCCGCCCAACACGCGGTTGAAAATTAATGGAAAAGCCTATAACAATCGCGGTGCGTTCCCTCAGTACATTGAGACAGTAGCCAAAGCAGAGCAGGTACTCTATCTCAATCTGCATCGTAAAAGTTTAGAGATGTTTAGTCCATTGACAGAATCAGAGTTAGCCGATCAGTTTGGAGCCGTACCATTTCCTGAGGATGGCAGATTGGACACCACTCATTTTAACCCCCAAGGAGCCAAAGTAGTAGCGGGTTGGGTTAAGGAGTTGGTGTGCGAACAGGACAGGGTGCTTTGTGCACAGTTTCGGAAAAATTGATCTGCTTACAATTGAATCGATTTCGGTGAGGATGAGTATCGCATTATGTTTTTCAAAAATCCTTCCGATGTGAAAAATACCGCTTTTTTGACCTATGACTATGATGATAGCAGCAAAGATGACGATCAGTGGCTCTATCTCCCGGCACTCAAAAAGGTCAAACGAATTCCTTCTACCGATAAGAGTTCCAGCTTTATGGGGTCGGATTTTTCCTATTTTGATATGACTAATAGAGATTTAGAGAACTATGATTTCAAACTGCTCAAAGAGACCCAAGTCGGTGGACACGATGTCTGGATGATCGAATCTACCCCGCAAAATCAGAAAGTCATCGATGAATCGGGCTACACAAAGAGTATTGCCATCGTCCGCAAAGATAACTATGTCGTTGTCCGTGCCATCAACTTCCTCACCAACGGCAAGATGAAATATCTCGATCTCACCCAAATCCATAAAGAGAATGGTATCTGGATCGTCGATGAGATGACCATGACCACCAAAAAGGGAAAACAGACACTGCATAAAACCGTGTTAAAGTTCTCCGATATCAAACTCAACCGTGAGATCAACGACGATCTATTCACCACACGACAACTGGAAAAAGGACTCTAGGATGTCACGATGGATCGTTGGGGTACTCCTGCTCTCTTGCCTGCTCGGTGCTGAAGAGATTGATGCACTTTTAGAGGGGTTTGAGGAGGAGAGTGAGACTTTTATCGCTTCAACCGAAGATAAGAACAATCGTTCTTATGGTGCATCAGATACCCAAAATAATGGGATTGTCGGTAGTTTGAGTCAAGAGGTCGCTTTTTCTCCTTGGGCGGCACGACCGCATCATGCTCTCTCGTCGGTCAAGAGTGAACTCTTTGTCGATTATGAGTATAAGTTCGAGAGTGGGTTCAAATTCAAAACCAATGCCAAAGCCTATCATGATTTTATCTACCTGAGTTCGACGCAATTTGATGCGATTGGAGATAATGATACGCTCTTCATGGAGCTAACCTATAATTTTTAATGGATATAATTCAAAAAACAAAAAGCACAATAAGGTCAAAATATGGGACTAAAATCAGATAGTTGGATTAGAGAAAAATCACTTAATGAGCAGATGATTGAACCGTTTTGCGAAGGGTTGATCGCAGAAGGCGTGGTTTCGTACGGACTCAGCTCTTACGGGTATGATATTCGCGTTAGTGATGAGTTTAAAATTTTCACCAATATCAATGCTCAGGTGGTCGATCCCAAAGATTTTGATGATAATAACATCGTGGATTTCAAGGGAGAGGTCTGTATCGTTCCACCCAATTCGTTTGCATTGGCTCGAACTGTTGAGTATTTTAGAATGCCGAGTAATACCTTGGCGATCTGTTTAGGCAAGAGTACCTATGCCCGCTGCGGTATTATCGTCAATGTTACCCCGTTTGAACCGGGATTTGAGGGGCATATCACCATCGAAATTTCTAACACCACCCCGCTTCCCGCCAAAATCTATGCCAATGAAGGGATTGCCCAAGTTCTTTTCTTGGAGGGTGATGAGCCGTGTGAGGTGACCTATCGTGATCGAAAAGGCAAATATCAGAGTCAAACCGGAATCACCCTGCCGAGGATTTTGAAAAGCAAATCTTAAGTTAGGGTCAACGTTAAGGCTATTAGAATATAATAATCCGTAACATTTTTTTTAAAAGGATAAACCATGGGTTTTTTTGATTTTGTAGCTAATTCAGGTAAATCACTGCTTGGTCTCGGTAACGATTCTGAAGCGATTAAAAAAGAGATTGAAGAGAGCTTTGAAGAGCTTCCTGTACAGGGATTGTTCGTTGAAGTGAATGAGGATACGGTCACACTTGCGGGTGTAGCCAGAGATTTTGCAACACGTGAAAAAGCGATTTTGATTGCCGGAAACGTAGAAGGGATTGCCAAGGTCAATGCAGATCAACTGGTAACACCGGAGATGATCGCTGCCGCAACAGAGCAAAATGCTGAGCCGATAGAGATTCCAAAAGAGACTTTCTATACGATTGAGAAGGGAGATACACTCTGGGGAATTGCAGAGAAGTATTATAACAACGGAAGCAAATATACCAAAATCGTCGATGCCAATATCGAAGTGATCAAAGATGCCGACCTGATTTATCCGGGTCAAACCATCCGAATTCCTGATCTGGTTGCGTAAAACACTTTGAGAGGTTGATTTTAGCCTCTCGGCTCCAACTCTACATCGATAGAGAGGGCTTCCCAGTCTCCCTCTATCTCTTTTTTAACGCGAACCCCTCTGACGCCGACATATTTTTTGACGACTTCAACGATTTCGGCTTTCATCTGTTCCATAAACGGAAACTCTCCCGTGCTGGCACGGTCTGACATAATGGCGATCGTCAAGCGATCTTTTGCAATAGTGGCACTTTTTTTCTTTCCAAACCAATCCATAAACATTACTTAAATATTCCTGTTAACTTTTTAAAGAGACTCTCATCACTGATCTCCACATCCTTCATTTCGACCTGATGACCGCAGAGTCGTGCAGCGATTCGCTGATACGCTTGTCCGGCGATCGATTTTTTATCCAGAATAATCGGTTTTCCTTGGTTCGAGGCATCGATCACGCCTCTATCTTCGGGGACTTTTCCTATTAATTGAATATTGAGAATATCCAAAATATCTTCACTTCTGAGCATCTCACCCCGTTTGACCATATCGGGAGCGATTCGGTTGATAATGAGACGTTTTTCGACTTCACCCCCATCCTTGACCTTTTGGGATTTGGAGTCCAAGATACCGATCGCCCGATCGGCATCCCGAATCGACGAAACTTCCGGATTGACGATAACGATAGCGGCATCGGCAAACTCAATGGTATGCTCAAATCCGCTCTCAATCCCTGCTGGTGAATCCAAAATCACATACTCATACTGTTCACTCAGCGTATCGATTAGCTTTTTAACCTTTTGAGAGTTGAGTACGGTTTTGTCTTTGCTTTGCGAAGCAGCTAAGAAGTGTAAATTCTCATTGCCTTTGCTTTTGATGAGAGCCTGCTGTACGGTGGCTTCACCGTCCATCACCTGTACCATATCATAGACGACACGATTCTCCAGCCCCAAAATCATATCCAGATTTCTCTGCCCGATATCAAAGTCGACCACTACGCATTTGCGATCATTCATCGCTATACCCAAACCGAGGTTGGCGGTTGCGGTAGTTTTACCGACACCGCCCTTTCCGCTAATAACTGCAATTACAATACCCAACTTGTCTCCTTTTCAACGATTATCGGGGTGATAAAGATTTCGCGATTTTTTAACTCTACACGATTGAGTTTATTTTCCAATAGCCTATTGTCTATCTCAACGCCGTGAAATATGATATTGGCCTTGGGAGAGGCAGAGATCATCATAAAGTTGCCGTCACAACGAATGGCACCCTCCACTTGATGGGTCACAATGAGATTGCCTGTCGTATGTACCAAACCTCCACTATTCACACGATTCAATAGCAGCAGATCCCCTTCGATGAAAAGCTCTTGACCGCTTCGCACGATGGTGTCTTTGACCGTCAGATTATTTTTCAATCGGCTGGAGAGTTTGGCGATCTCCGCTTCGGCTATCTGCTGATTGACCTGTGATTCGATCCGCTCTAAGGTGATCTCCTCTTCTACTGCTTTACGAGAGCGACCCATCGGCAGTGAGACATTGACGAGATATTTTAATGATTTCTCTTCCAGATACTTTCGCACCGTGTCACTCGCTTCACCTCGCAACAGAATCAGATGATCTTTAAAAAGCGTATAGTTCGCATCAAAAAAGGCTATAAAGTTATCTTCATCCTCAACCGTCGTTTCATAGACCTTGACGGAATACTGCTTACTTTTCAAATAAAACCCACCTACTGTTATTATCTATTAATAATTAAGATTCTATCAATTTTTGTATTAATAGTCGGTTTAAACAGCGGATTTTATGCATCTTTGCTATAAACCTGAGTTCGACGGGATATCATAGTCACAGCTTTACGAGGTTTTTTGTAGGCAAAGTCAAATTTTTGCGGGACTAACGAGTTAATTCAAAAA
>JACXUN010000225.1 GCA_014763905.1 Campylobacterales bacterium | reverse complement strand
ATCAAGTCAGCCTTGTGGAGATGATAGCTTTGATAACGGATATCGCCCAGTTGAACATTAGCATGGTTGATCTGAACCCTATCAAACGGCAGGGTGAGATTGCTTTCACTCTGATTGCTCTCCTCGTTGCTATTGCTGTCGATCAACGAAGCCAAGAAAGACTCCTCTACTTCAACCCCTTTGAGGGTCATATCATCAATATAGAGCAGCCGATGGCGTAACTGGGAGATATCCATTTTGAGATGCAACTCTTGGGCTTTGAGTTGGTCTTGGTAGTTGAGATCGCTCAGTTCAAAACCGGAGAGCAGACCGCCTCGAATGGAGCCGTAGGTGATGTTTTGCTCCGCCAGTGCATTTTTAGCCGCTCCCAATGCGATAGCCGGATGTTCGACCACTACCAGAATTGCCAAAGAGACAAGGAGTCCGATCAGAATCACCCATCGTATCAAACAGTAAGGAAAAAGAATCAATCGTTTTGCCATTAGAACACCTGCCCGATACCCAAATGTACCGCGAAATTGGCATCCCGTTGGAAACCGATATCAAACCGCAGCGGACCGATAGGACTCAGATACCGCACCCCCGAACCGATGCTGGGATACCATTTGTCTTGGAACTTCTCGACATCATTGGAGAGCATGGTGGCATCGACAAATCCGACCACGGAAAAGAGATCAGTCAGGTAGTAGCGGGTCTCTAAAGAGCTGTCGATCATACTCACTCCACCGATGGGGTCACCGTCATAGTGCAGCCCGACATCCCGAAACTCATATCCTCGGTTGCTCATCGCTCCTCCGGCGAAGAAATGTTTGAAAAGTGGGGTCTCCTGATCGAGTGAACCGATCTCTACCTTGGCTGCGACCACCCACGGATCAAAGGATTGGATATACCGTCCCTCTGCCAAGAGTTTGAGGTAGTCGATCTTGGAGCCAAGCGACTGCATTGCCTTTTCGCCATAGAGTGAGAGGTAGTAACCGTCTTTGGCATCGAGCGGGTCATCCCGCTTATCGATTACCAGCCGGTAAAAAAGCGAGTTGATAAGATAGGTCTTGCTAAGCAGCAGGGCATTATCCGAGGAGACTTTGTTGTTTTCAATTTGAAATCCGAAGAAGTGATCAAGATCAAACAGCTTTCGCCCCAGTGTGACCCGCTCTGCCAAAAGCTTCTCGTCATAACCGTCATATCTCCAGTTATGGTAGCTTAGTTCATTACGCAGGCTTAGCCGCCCCAGTAGCCCCCACTTGATAAACTTCGGATCATAAAATCCGGTATAGGCACGATATCCCCGAGTTGCGATTTTGGCTCCGGTCGTAAACTCCCGCAGATTCCCCAAGAAGTTATGATCGATATAATCCACACCCCCTCTGGCTCCCTCCTTGGTATCATATCCCAGTTGAGAGACGATCTCTTTGGTCTCCCCCTCTTCCAGTGTGACGGTTATCGGGGTAATGCCATCTTGACTCTGGTTGAAATCGGCTTGGAACTGGATTTTGCTAAAGACCCCGAGTTGATAGAGGTTGTCGTAGCTCTCTTCGACTTTGAGGACGTTATAGCGTTCATTTTCTTGATATTTGATCTGTTCGGTGATTAGCTCTTCATCCATTTTGGAGCTGTTATTGATATCGGTTGTACCAAAGTAACGCAGTTCTCCTTTGTCTACTGATATATTGATATCAACTTGATAGAGATCGAGATCGACGTAGGCTTTGGCATTAAGTTCATAGGTCGGATAGCCATGCTCTTCGAGGTATCGGGTGATCTGCTTTTTGGTACTGCTAAAGTCACTGGTACGAAACACTTCATCGACTTTGAGGCTGCTGTGCTTAGCAAACTCCTCATCTAGCACAATGGTTCGGATTTTAATCGGCGTATTTTTCTGAATCGTGAGGATAATGGTATCCTCTGTCGTCTGAGCAAAAACTTTAGCCCGATAATATCCCATACTGGCGGCATAATCGGTAAGATTCTTGACAAAGCCTTCGATCTGAGACTCTTTGAAGGTGGGATCTTTTTTCCATATCTTGTAAACCGGCGGGTATTCGATATGGCAGATCTTTAGAAGTGTATCTCGATCAAAGTCTCCGCTGATACGATCTACATCTCCTTTGAATGCGATCTCGTTAAAAGTTGCGGCATAGAGGGTGAGTGTCGATAGCAGTAAAAAAGCTAACGCTTTGATCATTATATCGGACACATATCAGCTGTCTGATAACTGTATCCCTCGCTCAGCTCAACACGATAGCAGGGGTGTCCCTCTTCGTAACGATAGATGGTTGAGGTAATAATTTCGATTCGCTCACCGGTAGAGATATCGATAGAGAGTCCATCCCAAGAGACCCCGTAAAGCTGACGGGAACCATTGTCTGTTGCCAAAACGCCATCATTATAGAAATATGAATAGATGGTGTCAGACGACTCAACATCGTATAAGACCCACTCGCCGGTAATATACTCCTCCCCGAAGATAACATTCTCTCCAAAATAACCATATCGGTTTGAATAGGGAGTAAGCTTTTTATTATCGACATACGCAAAACGGATATCATCATGATGACTGACACCGCACCCGCTAAAGAGCAATATTGATAAAGTTAAAAGTAAGGTTTGTAATGTTTTCATAGCTGTATTATATTTGGT
>JACXUN010000224.1 GCA_014763905.1 Campylobacterales bacterium | reverse complement strand
TTGAATTAGCTACGGCTAGTCCTACGAATTTTGATTTTTCAAATCTTACCTATTTTTAGGCTTCTGTGACTATGATATCCCGTCGAACTCAGGTTAATATATTTTCTATATAGTTGTACTTTTTACAATTTACAATTCGATTATAAGCCAATACAAAATAAATTGTTTCTAAGGTATAATCTCGCAATTTATATTTTCGAAGGATTAGATTATGAGTTGGACACCCAGTAGTTGGAGAGATTTTCCTATCAAACAACAACCAACCTATCAAGACCAAGAGGCTCTCAAAGAGGTAGAAAGACAGTTAAAATCATTTCCACCGCTTATTTTTGCGGGTGAAGCTCGAACCCTCAAAAAGCAGTTAGCTAAAGTCGGACGTGGTGAGGCGTTCCTGCTCCAAGGTGGAGATTGTGCCGAAAGTTTCAGTGATTTTAAATCCAAAACAATCAAAAACCTATTTAAATTGATGCTTCAAATGAATATGGTACTGATGTATTCAGCCGGTAAGCCAGTTATTAAAATCGGAAGAATTGCCGGTCAGTTTGCTAAGCCGAGAAGTTCTGATTTTGAAGAGATCAACGGAGTAAAACTCCCTTCTTATCGTGGAGACATCATCAACGAGATTGCCTTCACTGAAGTTGCTAGAGTACCGAATCCGCATAATATGATCCGTGCCTATAACCAATCGGCTGCGACACTGAACCTAATACGTGCCTTTGCCAGAGGCGGTATGGCGGATCTGAATCAGGTTCACCAGTGGAATCTTGATTTTATCCAAGACAACACATTGGGACAGAAGTACGAGGAGCTAAGTAAAAAGATCGACAGTGCCATGAAATTTATGGCAGCCTGTGGATTGACCAGTGATCTTACCCCACAGCTTAACCAAACGACACTCTTTACGTCGCATGAGGCTCTCTTACTGAACTATGAAGAGGCACTGACCCGAAAAGATGAAACCGGACAATGGTATGACTGCTCGGCTCATATGCTCTGGATCGGGGATCGAACCCGTGATCTCACGGATGCCCATATCGAATTCTTTAGAGGGATTAATAACCCTATTGGTTGTAAAGTCGGACCGACCATGCAGTCGGATGAACTCATTCAACTGATTGATGCACTTAATCCGGATAATGAAGAAGGACGACTTAATTTAATTGTTCGTATGGGTGCCGACAAAATCCGTGAGTATTTTCCGCCGTTGCTCAAACGAGTACGGGATGCAGGGAAAAACGTAGTGTGGTCTTGTGATCCGATGCATGGAAATGTTGAAAAAAGCTCAACGGGATATAAAACCCGAGACTTTACAAACATTTTGAGCGAAGTATCACAATTCTTTGAGATTCACCATGAGATGGGAACCGTAGCCGGTGGAATTCACCTCGAAATGACCGGTAATGATGTAACCGAGTGTACTGGAAGTACCTCCTCACCCATTAGTGATACTGATCTAGGCGATCGATACCATACACAGTGTGACCCACGGCTTAATGCCAGTCAAGCACTCGAACTGGCCTTTATGTTAGGTGATACACTCAAAGATTAGGAACCGATGGCTTTAGCCTCGCTCAATCTTTTTGCGTGACTAAAGTCTACGACTCCTAAAATTCATCTATTTCAGATGAAGGGCAATCTCTTTAGGAATAATATCCCAAGAGGCATATTTTTTAGCCTGTTCATACCCCACAAATTTCCATCCCTGATTTTCTTCATTGATACCGATGATCTTGCTGTCTTTTTTGATGCGATAGAGATGTCGACTTTTATCAAAATCGATCACTGCATCCCCACCCATCTGTTTTTTCAACATGACATAGAGAAACATCTCATATTCCGGATTATTGATTACCGGTGATTTTAACTCCATATACATATCAGAAAGGATAATAGAGTAGACTCCCTTTTCATAGGTATAGATATCCGATATATCTTTATGTGCGATCTGGGTAATTTTCGGAGCTTTGCCACTCGCTTCTATTTTCTTCAGAAGATAAACCATTTGATCTTTGTCGATCAAAGTAAATACTTTGGGATAAACAAAGGTGATCAATTTATCAACTTCATGATTGATCGTCGCATTGGTATACTCAGTCAATGCCGAATGTAAAGTGTCAGCTTCACTCTCTTGCGGTTCATCCGATATTGGCATAATCATCGAACAGGCTGTTAGAAACAAAAGAGGAAAGAGTAAGAGCAGTATCCGTTTCATCAGTGTAAAGAATCCTTTGTATACTTAAGATTATACAACAATTTTTTCATCTTATGAGATAAAACTTATGATCTATTCTCTTTAATCAGCCCATCGATAATTTTAGTAACAACCAAATCCGAGGTCACATTGAGTGCTGTTCGAGCCATATCCAGTATTCTATCGACCGCCGCAATAATCGCTAGATACTCTACCGGTAATCCCACTTGATTGAGGATTACCACCATCATTACCAGCGATGCCGACGGCAGTGCCGCTACCCCTACGCTGAGTGCCACGACGGTCAAACCTAAAATGATCTGATCGGTGTCAAATTAATCACCCATCGTGCGATATGAAACATCGCATTATTGATCGCAGTAAAAAGATTAAACAGCACATCTTGATGCTGTTGCTCCAATTTAAATGATGCCAAGGCTAAAAAA